>NZ_JBUDSW010000017.1:0-23971 GCF_054921475.1 Desulfobaculum sp.
GAAAAATCCAAGAAACTCATTGACAAGCGGGGCTCTTTGGGAGCATCAAAGACCCATCTTATTCTCAGGGCGGGGTGAAATTCCCCACCGGCGGTAACCCGAGTTGCTACGGGAAGCCCGCGAGCGCTTTTCCAGACGGGAAAAGGTCTAGCAGATCTGGTGAGACTCCAGAGCCGACGGTTACAGTCCGGAAGGAAGAGGGTAAGACAGCCTAGCATCCGCCCCTGCCACCTCCCCCGCGAGGTCCAGTGGCTGTTCGTCATGCGTACAGCTGTCTGTCTTATCGCCCTGATTCTGGTAATCGAAAATGGTTTTGAGGAGCATTGCCATGAATCAGAAGACCCTTTGTGGTACAGCAATCGAGCGAGTTGAAACTGCACTTGAAGCCCTGCGTAATGGGCAGGGTGTCCTTGTGACCGACAACGAGGACCGAGAGAACGAGGGCGACCTCATCTTTTCCGCCGAGCATTTGACGGCGGACCAGATGGCCGTGCTTATCCGCGAGTGCAGCGGCATTGTCTGCCTGTGCCTCACCGACGACAAGGTGAAGCAGCTTGGCCTGCCCATGATGGTGGAGCACAACAAAAGCGCCTATCAGACGGCGTTTACCGTCTCCATCGAGGCCGCAGAAGGCGTGACTACCGGCGTTTCTGCCGCGGACCGCGTGACGACCATCAAGGCCGCCATCGCAGAAGACGCGAGCCCCGCGTCCATTCACAGCCCCGGCCATGTCTTTCCGCTTCGCGCCCGTCCCGGCGGCGTGCTGGAGCGCGGCGGACATACCGAAGCCACAGTGGACCTGATGCGCCTTGCGGGCCTGAAGCCCTGCGGCGTGCTGTGCGAGGTCACCAACCCCGACGGGACTATGGCCCGCTTGCCGGAGATTTTGGAATTCGGCGGCACATGCGGCTACCCTGTCCTGACTGTTGACGACATTGTGGCCTACCGGGCCAAAGAGCAGAAAAAGGCCAGCTAAGCTGGCGGGCACGGCATAACGCCGCCGGGCCACCGGTCCGGTCCTGCACTGTGTGGAGGGCTAAGGATGCCGGGGTTTCGGCCCCGGAGCGGACATCCCCACAAGTACCCACGCGGCGCGCTTTGCCCGGTACGTTTGCCATGTGCTGCCCCAGCAGTTGACCACACGAGCACCTGCTCGCCAAAGAATCCGTTTCCAAGCGATGCGCCCCGGGCCATCGCCAAGGCATAGTGAAAGCGCCCGTCCAAGTGTAACTTGGGCGGGCGCTCACGTTTTGTGCGGTAGGGGCGCGAAATACGAAAAAGCCCGGGCCTTGCGACCCGGGCTGAACATACATCAGATGGCTCTGAAATAGTGCGATGCCTCTCAAAGCCGCAGGTCTACTCATCCCCCGGGAACGAGACGGAGACGATTTCGTATTCAATGCGTCCGCGCGGGGCTTCCACAACGAATTCGTCGCCTTCTTCCTTGCCGAGCATGGCCTTGGCGACGGGGGACAGGACGGAAATCTTGCCGACCTTGGTGTCCGTTTCGTCGGGGCCGAGCAGGGTGTAGGTCTTGGTCTCGCCGGTGTCGAGGTCTTCGATCTCCACGGTGGCGCCGAAGGTGACCTTTTCGCCATTAAGGGTCCGCAGGTCGATGACATTGAACCGCGGAATGCGCGACTCGATGTAGTTGATGCGGGCTTCAAGCATGCCCTGCCGTTCGCGGGCGGCGTCGTAGCCTGCATTCTCTCGCAGGTCGCCTTCTTCTCGCGCTTTTGCAATGGCATCAATGACTTCGGGGCGCTCCTTCTTGAGCTCCTCAAGTTCCTTTTTGACTCGCGCCAAACCTTCTACAGAAATCGGAATGGTGTTCATTGTTAATCCTTGGCTTCTCTCAACATCAATATTTGCCAACAGTTGATACTGCCTCGTCATGATAGGGCGGGCCGTCGCCTGTGTCGGCTCTACAGGGTGGCGACAGCTGTGAAGGAAAGTGTTGGCCCCTTCCCATGCCGGACAGAAAGTACCTTGCGCTGGGCGCTGCCGCCAACGTCGGTGCGCGCTCAGTGCTGGCCATGGGGAAACACACGGTGAGCTTCATGCTATTGCATCACGGGGTTTCCGGCCTCCTCCTCTCCCCTCGAAACGTCAAAAAAGCCCTTGCGCGCGTGCTGCGTGCAAAGACTCACATATGGCGATGGGGAATGATGGAGGGCTGTCAAAACAGATAACAGAATTCACCATGGTCCGCTACCTTTTCAAGCACTGAAAAAAGTTTTTCTATATCGGGGACATGTTGCCCCATAGCGCTTGGCTCAGGGTGCGGTCCATGGTGTCTGGCTATGCACAGACGCTGTGCACCAAGAGGGAGTGTGGCCGAAATTGCGTGGAAGGTCAATTGAAGTCTGGGAGATTTTCGCCCAAAAAGGTCAACAAAAGGCGGCGGGCGCAGATGCTTGAAATTATTGCGACTCTTGGTTGGTTGACCAGTCTGTGTGCTGGGCGGGGTGCCTGTGTCGGGGATGCCGGGGCAATGCAGCGCGCAGGGGGCGCATGCCTTTTACGGCGCCGGGCTGGGTGCGGGATGGCCGAAAATGGCGGAGGCTGTGCCGCGCAGGAGGGCTGCCATGAAAAAGGAAAGGGCCGCTGGATGCATCCAGCGGCCCTTTCGGTCACGAGACGTCCGGGTGGAGCTAATACCCGTTTTTGACGTTTCGGCGCATTTCGTCGAAGCGGGTGAGGATGACCTCATCCTGCTGCGGCGAGAAGGCGTTGATGAGCGTAATGGTCAACAGGTTGGCCGCAAAGCCGGGGACAATCTCGTACATGGTTTCGCCAAGGCCTGCGTGCTTCCAGAACACCAGAACCAGCGTACCAACGATCATGCCGGCAAGGGCGGACTGCCACGTGGTCTTGCGGCTGTAGAGGGCAAAGAGGACCACGGGGCCGAAGGCCGCGCCAAATCCGCCCCAAGCGTAGGCCACAAGGTCGAGGATGGTCTTGTTCGGGCTCAGCGCCATGCTCAGGGCGATGACGGAGATGATGAGCACACACAGGCGGCCCACAAGGATGAGTTCCTTCTCCGAGGCCTCGCGGCGCAGAATCTTCTTGTAGATGTCCTCGGTCAGTGCGGAGGAGGACACCAGGAGCTGGGAGTCGATGGTGGACATGATGGCGGACAGGATAGCCGCCAGCAGGATGCCGCCAACCCAAGGGTTAAACAGCTTGGCAATCATGTAGATGAACACTTTTTCCTGATCGCCACCGGTGAGGCCGTCGAACATGGGAATCGCCACCATGCCGATAATCACTGCGCCGGCGAGGGAGATAAACACCCATGTGACGGCGATAACCGTCGCCTTGGGGATTTCCTTCACGGAGGTGATGCCCATAAAGCGCGCAAGAATATGCGGCTGCCCAAAGTAGCCAAGCCCCCACGCCATGGTGGAGATGACCGCTACTATGGACAGTGTTTGCCCGCTGCCGTCATGGAAGAGACTGGTGGAGATGCTCTTGGCGGCCATGTCGGCCTCAATGGCGGAGATGCCGCCGTTGCTCGCGGTGCCCAGCATGGGGACAACCAAAATGGCGAGGAACATCAAAGAGCCCTGGAAAAAGTCCGTCCAGCACACGGCAAGAAAGCCGCCGAGGAAGGTGTAGGCCATGATGACGGCGGTGCCGGTAAATACGGCGACCTTGTAGTCCACCTGAAACACGGACTCGAACAGCTTGCCCGCCGCCACCAGCGCGGAGGACGAGTAGATGGTGAAAAAGATGAGAATGATGACCGAGGAGCCAACGCGCAGGAGGCTGGTCGGGTCGTCAAAGCGGCGCTCAAAGAAGGAGGAGAGCGTCAGGGTGTCCGTCATCTGCGTGTAGGAACGAAGACGCGCGGACACGCACGTCCAGTTGAGTACAGTGCCGATGAACAGTCCCACGGCAATCCATGCGTTGACCATGCCGCCAAGGTACACAGCGCCCGGCAGACCCATGAGCAGCCAGCCGCTCATGTCACTGGCCTGAGCGGAAAGCGCCGTCACCCAGCTGCCAAGACCGCGTTCACCAAGGATGTAGCCCTCAATGTTGGTCGTTTTCTTGTAGTAGAACCATCCAACGGACAGCAAAAACACAAGGTAGATGAAGAACGTGATCAGCGTCTCGGTCTGAATCATAAAAGCTCCGTTCCTGCGAGTAGGGATTGAAAGATATCGTCATAGGCGCGGGAAAAAGCCGCGCGTTGATGCGGGACAGGGGCACCGTTGCGTCGGTGTTGCATGCAACGGCCCGTGCAGGCTGCCAGGAATGCATTGCCTGCTCTTCCGGGTGGGGAAGTGCGCATAACATATACGAAAAAAAGATTTTTTCCAATCTCACTCAAGAGAAAAGTGAAAAGTCGCAAAATTCCGAACTTTCGTCTCTGACAATATGTCATCCAGAACAATGTTCACCGTTTCGCTTGTTTTGGCGTATATCGTTCGGTGAACATGCGGCTTTGCCAAAGGCTCGGGGCTGGTTTTGGGGTGGGGAGTTAGAAAAAATCTTGAAAATCTTTGGCGAATTTTTTTCGGCGCTTTTCTTCCTGGCGCGAAAACCGATGCGCGTCGCAGGGTGACGGCCAGAGGACTGCTGGGGCGCTCCGCGGGCGGAGTGCATCACCAAGCCGTCTGCCATTCGACACAAAGTCGTCATGATGCCAACGGGTTGTGGTCGTATTCTCCCAGCGGTTTCACTTAACAGAAAGCCCCAGGAGGATTCCCATGAACCGCATTTCGTCCCGCTTGGCCCGCACGGCGCTTTTAGGCGCGGTGGCGGCTGCACTTCTGTGTCTTGCCCCGGTGCTCACCGCGGCCCATGCCGCAGGTGGCGGCCTCTACAGCGGCGCGCCCGCCAAGTACGTGTTCTTTTTCATCGGTGATGGCATGGGCATTCCCCAGCGCGCCGCCGCGTCGGCGTACTCCGGGAAAACGCTGGTGATGGATACCTTTCCCGCGCAGGGGCTGACCACCACCCGCGCCAACGACCGCTTCATCACCGGGTCCGCCGCCTCGGCCACGGCGCTGGCCTCCGGCACCAAGACCAATATCAATTATATAGGCGTAGACCCGCAGTTTCGCCCGCTGAAGACCGTTGCCGAACTCGCCAAGGAAAAGGGCATGAAGGTTGGCATTGTCTCCAGCGTGTCCATCGACCACGCCACCCCCGCCGCCTTCTACGCCCATGTGAAAACCCGCAAGATGTACCACGAGATTGACCACGCGCTGGCCGAAAGCGGCTTTGACTACTTTGGCGGCGGCGGACTGAAGGACCCCAAGGGCAAGAAGTCCGACAAGCCGCTGGGCGACGCCATCGCCAAGGCCAAAGCAAACGGCTACCGCATCGTCACGGACAAGGACGAGTTCATGCAGTTGACCCCGCGCTCCGGCAAGGTGCTGGCGTGGAACGAGTGGCTGCAGGACAGCGGCGCACTGCCGTACGTTATCGACTCCCGCCCGCAGGACATCACGCTGTCGGACTTTACGGCCAAGGGCATTGAACTGCTGGAGAACCCCAAGGGCTTCTTCATGATGGTGGAAGGTGGCAAGATTGACTGGGCCTGCCATGCCAACGACGCCACCTCCGCCCTGACCAACAATCTTGAGTTCGACAAATCCGTGCAGTTGGCCGTGGACTTCGCCAAGAAGCACCCGAATGAAACCCTTATTCTCGTTACCGGCGACCACGAGTGCGGCGGCCTGACCCTTGGCTTTGCCGGAACCAAGTACCAGTCCTTCTTTGACGTGCTCAGCAAGCAGAACATCTCGTATGTGCAGTTCGATCAGGACGTCATGGCGCAGTTCAAGAAATCCGCAGGCAAGGCGGCCAGCTTCGACGCGGTAAAACCCCTTATCACCAAGCATTTCGGCCTGCGCTTTGCGGGCGACCCGGCGAAGGACCGCCTCGTCCTCGCCCCCTTTGAGCGCAAGATGCTGGCGGATGCCTTCCGCCGCAGCGTCTCCGGCTCGTCGGAGAAATCCGGCGAAGAGGAGTACCTGCTCTATGGCGAATACGACCCCATGAGCGTGACCATCACCCACATCCTGAACCAAAAGGCGGGCCTTGGCTGGACCTCGTACAAGCACACCGGTGTGCCTGTCTCCACCTCCGCCATGGGCGTTGGCGCCGAGACCTTCAACGGCATGTATGACAATACCGACGTAGCCAAGAAGGTGATGGCCATTATGGGCGTTCCTGCCCGCGTGCACATTGCCGAGCGCTAGGCGCGCCGTGTTCGGGCACCATGAACGTGTGCGGCGCGGCTCCTTTGGCCGCGCCGCTTTGCCATGAGAGAGGGCGTAATGCAGATTAAGACCGAAATGCGGCGCAACATGCTGCTGGTTGCCGTCTTTGCCGTGTTGACCGTTGGGCTGTGGCTGCTGCCCACAGGCTATGAGGACCGTGTAGCGCAGGACGCCGTCCGCTGCCGGGGGACGGTGCTGTCTGTGGATGACAGTCAGGTGATGACTATTGGAATGATCCGCAAGGGCGAGCAGGACGTGACCCTGCGCCTTGAGGACGGCGCGTACGCCGGGCGCGAGGTGCGCGGGGTGAACCAACTGCTGGGAATGCTGGACCGGGACAAGCTCTTCCGCCCCGGCGACAGCGTCCTTGTGGTGCTCACTCTCGACCCGGATGGCGGCATCGCCAGTGTGAACCCGCAGGCGCATTACCGCCTTGGGCTGGAAGGGGTGTTGCTGGGGCTGTTTGCGGTACTGCTCGTTGCCTATGGCGGGTGGACCGGCGCTAAGGCGCTGCTTTCCTTTGGCTTTACGGCGCTGATGGTGTGGAAGGTGCTGGTTCCGCTGTTTTTGGATGGGTACGACCCGCTCCTTGTCAGCCTTGGCGTTACGGCTTTGCTGTGCGGGGGGATTATCTTTCTTGTGGCTGGGGTATCGCGGCGGGGCGTGACGGCGTTCCTTGGTGCGTTTCTTGGCGTACTGACGAGCTGTGTGCTGGCGGTGTACTTCACGCAGCGTCTGCATCTGCACGGCGCGGTGCTCCCCTTTGCGGAGACCTTGCTCTACTCGGGCTTTGGGCACCTGAACCTTGTGGAGATTTACGTGGCGGCGGTGTTTCTCGCCGCGTCGGGCGCGGTGATGGATCTTGCCATGGATGTGGCGGCTTCCATGGATGAAGTGGTACGAAAGCGCCCGGACATCACCCGCGCCGAGGCGCTGCGGTCCGGCCTGCGTGTTGGGCGCGCTGTGGTCGGCACCATGACCACCACACTGCTGCTGGCGTATTCCGGCAGTTATATCACGCTGCTCATGGCCTTTATGGCGCAGGGCGTGCCCCTCGCCAATACCTTTAACCTTATTTATGTGGCGGCGGAGGTGCTCAAGACGTTGGTGGGGTCCTTTGGGCTGGTGACGGTGGCCCCGTTTACGGCGTGCATTGGCGCTGTATTGTTGGTGCGCCATGTGCCGGGGCCTGCTTCGTCCGCCGCAGCGTACGGCGGGGGGATTTCGCCCCGTCCTGCGTCCAAAGCTGCGCCCAAAGCTGTGCCAGAGGCGGGGGCACGTGCTGTTGCCGATACTGCGCCATAAGCTGTGGCCCGCGCCTGAGTGCGTGTCGCGCCCTTCTGCATATCCATCATCTTCATAGTCGCATCACATCCCCGCCGCTATGTGCCAGCTGATGACGGCCCCTGCTCCGGCGGGGGCTTTTTTGCGGCGCTGCTTCCGCGCGGGATGTCGTGGGTTTTGAGCAGGGCGTAGAGGCGGGCGCGGGAGAGGCCGGACACATCGCAGGCCTGCGGCACACTGCCGCCGCACAGGGCCATAAGCTCGCGCAGGTAGTGCTGTTCCGCATCGGCCATGCGCTGGGCACGGTAATCGCGAAAGCTGGGGAAGTCGTCTGCGGCCAGTGGGTCCATCTCGCGCTCTTGTGTGTGGGGCGAGTCCTTGAGCCGCGCCCGCGCCCTGTGCACGCGGATGGCCGTTGGCAGGTGCCGGGGAAAGAGAGTGCCCGAGCCTTTGGCGGCGGAGATGGAACAGGACACCGCGCTGAGGAGTTCCCGGACGTTGCCCGGCCAGTCGTAGCTTTTGAGGGCTTCAAGATACTCCGGCGAAAAGCGCTTGGTGCCGCTGCCTACGCGCCAGCCGTAGCGGCTGATGGAGTGGCGCACCAGCTCCTCAATGTCCTCGCGCCGGTCCGTGAGCGGGGGCAGGGTGATGAGAATAGTTTTAAGGCGAAAGAGCAGGTCGCGCCGGAAGTCCCAGTGGTCCACAAGGGCGTCGAGGTCGCGGTTGGTCGCGGCGATAAGGCGGAAGTCGCTGGATTCCTCGTGCCTGCTGCCAACGGGCCGGAAGCGGTGCTCCTGCAAAACGCGCAGAAACGCGCGCTGGGCGGAGAGGGGAAGCTCACCCACCTCGTCAAGGAACAACGTGCCGTGGTTGGCCTGCTTGACCAGTCCGTCGGCCTTGCGGTCCGCGCCGGTAAAGGCGCCCTTTTCGTGCCCGAAGAGGGTGCTTTCCACCAACTTCTCCGGCAGGGCGGCGCAGTCCACCACCACAAAGGGGCCTTCGGCCCGGGCGCTGTTTTCATGGATGGCGCGGGCGAAAAGCTCCTTGCCGGTGCCGGTGTCGCCGGTGATGAGCACTTCCGAGTCATTGGCCGCCGCCTGCGCCACAACGTCGAGGCAGGCGCGGATGGCGGGGCTGGAGCCGATGATGCGGCTGCGGTGCAGAACCGGGGCTTCGTGCTCAAGGGCCTTCTGGCGGTAGTCGATGGCCCGGAGTACGGGCAGTTTGATGTCGCTGATGCTGGCGGGCTTGGCAATGTAATCCCACGCGCCGCTGCGGATGGCCATTTCCGCCCCGTCCGGGTCCCCTGCGCCGGTGAGGATGATGACCTCCGGCTCGCACGGGCAGGCGCGGAAGTCCTGTAGCGAGGCCAGCCCGTTGCCGTCGGGAAGCCATACGTCAAGGAGCACCAGCAGATAGTCCCCACTGGCGGCCTGCTCCAGCCCTTCTTTGAGGGTGGCGGCCTCCACGGGGGTGTGGCCGATGTTTTCGATGACGCGGCACATGGCGTCGCGGAAGAGGTGGTCGTCGTCAACGATGAGTATTGCGGCCATGTATCCTCCCTGTGTGGCCCTGCTGCGGCAGGGACAACGGGTGTGAGCCGGCCCGGCGCAAAGTGGCTCCGTGAGGCGCGCCGGGCTTTTTGTACTCTACCGCCGGGGGGCGCGGCGTTTGCCCAGCGCCTCGGCCACGGCGTGGGCGAGGTCGCTCAGGCTAAAGGGTTTGCCCAAAAAGCCCTTGGCCCCAAGGCGGCGCACTTTGCCGGGGGTGAGCGTGTCGTTGTAGCCGGAGCACAGCACAATGGGCAGGTCCGGGCAGAGAACGCGCAGGCGGCGCGTCATCTCAATGCCGGACATGCCGGGCATGGTGACGTCGATAAGGGCAAGGTCCACGGCATCCGGGCGCTGTTCGAGCCGCGCAATAGCCTCGGCGGCGCTGCGGCTGGTGGTTACATGGTAGCCAAGGCGCGAGAGCGCGGCGCGGGCGCTGTCGCGGACGCTTTTTTCGTCGTCCACCACCAGCACGCGGCCACGTCCGGGTTGGGGCTTGGCCGTGGTGGCGTCGATGACGTTGCGGCCAGCTTGGTCGTCATGCAGGGGGATGGCAACGTGGAAGACGGTCCCGCGCCCCGGCGTACTTTCGGCCCGGACCATGCCGCCAAGCTCCGCGATGATGTTGTGCACAACGGTGAGCCCAAGGCCGGAGCCTTTGGCTTTTTTGGTGGTGTAGAACGGCTCGTAGATGCGTTCCAGCACGGTGGGCGTCATGCCTTCTCCGGTGTCGCGCACGCGCAGAAGGGCGTAGCAGCCGGGGGTGAGGGCGTGGAAGCCGTTTGGCGCATCCTGCGAGACGGTGACCGCGCTGACCTCCACCCGCAGGGTGCCGCCGGAGGGCATGGCCTGCACCGCGTTGGTGCATAGGTTGACGATAACCTGATGTACCTGCGCCGGGTCCGCGAGGACGATGTCGCGCTCCCCGCTGTGGTCAAGGATTACTTCAATGGAGGAAGGGATGAGCGGACGCAGGAGTTTGAAGCATTCCTTGGCCAACGAGGTCAGGGAAAAGGGCATGGTCTTGCCTATCTTGCGGCGGCTCAGATTCAGAATGTGCTCCACCAGCCCGGCGGCGCGCCGCGATGCGGAGAGAATTTGCGTAAAGGCGTGGTGGGCGGGGTGGCTGTCTGGCAACGCCTCCAGCCCAAGCTCCGCATGCAGGATGATGGGACTGAGGATGTTATTGAAGTCGTGGGCGATGCCGCCTGCCAGCGTGCCGATGGCTTCCATTTTTTGCGACTCGCGCAGTTGGCGCTCCAGTTCGGAAATTTGCGTCATGTCGCGCCAGACGCTGACGTACCCCAGCACCACGCCGCGCTGTCCCCTGATGGGGGAAATCATCTTTTCCGTTTGGAAGGTGCGCCCGTCGCGGGCGGTGTTCCAGCACAGGCCGGTCCATGTTTCCCCTTGCTGTACCGTACGCAGGATGGCCCGGAGTTGGCGCTTTTGGCGCGTGCCCTCGTAGAGCACGTCCACCTTCTGCCCCCGCATGTGGTGCGCGGGGTAGCCGGTCATGGCTTCAAAGGCTTGGTTGACGTATTCGATGGTCAGGTCGCTATCCATGATGATCATGGCTTCCGCGGCCTGCTCGATGGCGGTGGCAAGGCGGATGCGTTCCTTTTCCGCCTTTTGGCGCTGGGTGATGTCCGTAAAGAAGACCACGGCCTGCCGGAAGGCGCCGGCGCCGTCGGAAAAGGGGATGATGCGGGCGTTGTAGACGCGGCCCGGGCGGCAGATGTCGTCATACTCCACTGGCTCGCCAAGGCGCAGGCTCTGGTGGAGGATGGCCTTGCGAAAGCGCCCGGCGTCCTTGTTCATCAGGGAAAAGAAGTTGCGGCCCTTGAGCTTGCTGCGGCTGGTTCCCACCATGTGCGCCAGCCGCTCATTGCTCATGAGGACGGTACCGCGCTCATCAAGCAGGACGGCGGCGTCCGAGGTGGCGGCCAGAAGCTGCTGCACCATTTGGCAGGCTTCCTGCCGCTGCGAGCCGGGACCAAGACAGGGCCATTCGCCTTGTGCTGTCTTGGGCGGCGAGACCTTTGCGCACATACCGTCCTCCTCGGTGTGCTGATGGACCTTCCTTCATTGTCTGCTCCTAAAAGGCAGGTGTTGTCAAATCCGCAAAAGTCCCGGTGCGGCAGGGGCTTGCGCCCGGTGGTGACAAATCTTGTTGTGCAAGACGCCGTCCTGCGCCTGTATTTCGCATGTGGCTGCGGCCCGTAATGCCTCGTGGGCGCAGGTCTTTTCGGCGTCAGCTGTGCGCCGGGCGGTTCCTGTCTTGCCGTGTGGGACAAAATCTTGCGGGGCAAGACATTTTCTCCCTGTTTTGGAGCCGGAAGACGCGCCGCGGGCCGGGAGGTGCGCGGGTAACTGCTTGAAATAGCGCCCCTTCTGCAATGCGGCACGATTCGTGGTCTGTGAGTGGTAGTAAGCCACCCCTTCCCTGGGATGCGCGCAAGCGGCACAGGATAAGGAGGAACGACCATGAGCAGTCGCATAGGCGTCTATGTCTGCCATTGCGGAACCAACATCGCCGGAAAGGTAGATTCCACCGGCGTTGCGGAGTTCGCCGCCGGACTCAAGAACGTGGTGGTGGCGCGTGATTACAAGTTTATGTGCTCCGACCCCGGGCAGGACCTTATCATCAACGACATCCGCCAGATGGGCGTGAACCGCGTTGTTGTGGCCTCCTGTTCGCCCCGCCTGCACGAGAAGACCTTCCAGAATGCCCTCGCCCGCGCCGGGCTGAATCCTTACCTCTTTCAGATGACGTGCATCCGCGAGCATTGCTCGTGGGTGACGGAAGACCCGGCCGAAGCCACGGACAAGGCCAAGAAGCTGGTTGCTGCGGCGGTCAGCCGCGTGAATTGGCATGCCCAGCTCTATTCGCGGCAGGAGGCCGTGCATCCGGACGTACTCGTGGTGGGCGGCGGTATTGCGGGCATTCAGGCCGCGCTGGATGTGGCGAAGTCCGGGCACAGGGTGCATCTGGTGGAGCGTTCACCCTCCATTGGCGGGCATATGGCCCAGGTGGATAAAACCTTCCCCACGCTGGACTGCGCGGCGTGCATCTCCACCCCCAAGATGGTGGCCGTGGCGCAGGAGCCGAATATTGACCTGATGACCTACAGCGAAGTGGCCGAGGTATCCGGCTTCATCGGCAATTATACCGTCACCGTGCGCCGTATGCCCCGTTACGTGAATATGGACCTGTGTACCGGCTGCGGTCTGTGCCTTGAGAAGTGCCCGCGCAAGGTCCTGAGTGAGTTTGACGAGGGCATGGGCGTGCGTAAGGCCATCCATCGTAACTCGCCCCAGAGCGTGCCCAATACGCCTGTAATCGACGCGGACAACTGCATTTACTTCAAGAAGGGCAAGTGCGGCGCGTGCCAGAAGAATTGCCCCTCCGGCGCTATCGACTTCACCCAGCAGGAGACCACGGAGACCTTCCAGGTCGGCAGCATCATCCTTGCCACGGGCTTTGACGCCCTGGACCCCACCAGCCTCGAACAGTACGGCTTTGGCCGCTACGACAACGTGCTGACGGCCCTGCAATTTGAGCGGCTGAATAACGCCGTCGGTCCCACCGGGGGCAAGATTCAGCTCAAGGACGGTACGCCGCCAAAGAGCGTTGCCGTCATCCACTGCGTGGGCAGCCGCGATGTGAACCACCACGAGTACTGCTCCCGGGTGTGCTGCATGTACGCCCTCAAGTACGACCACCTCATCCGCGACAAGGTCGGGCATGATGTGGACATCTTCAACTTTTACATCGACATGCGCTGTTTCGGAAAGGGCTACGAGGAGTTCTACCGCCGCGTGCAGGAGGAAGGCGTTACCTTCCTGCGTGGACGCCCGGCAGAGGTTACCCGCCACGCCCTGACGCCCGAGGAAGAGGGCAAGCTCATAGTGGTGAGCGAGGATACGCTCCTTGGCCGCGTGATGCGTGTGCCGGTGGATATGGTCATCCTGTGTACGGCCATGGAGGCCAGAAAGGACGCCCCGGACGTGGCGCGCATCTTTGGCATTCCGCAGGGGCAGGACGGGTTCTTCCTTGAGGAGCACCCCAAGCTTGGGCCGGTGTCCACAGCAACGGATGGCGTGTTCATCGGCGGCACCTGTCAGGGGCCCAAGGACATCCCGGATGCGGTGTCCCACGCCTCTGGCGCGGCGGCGCAGGCGCTGTCGCTGGCGGCCAAGGGCGAGGTCTCCATTTCGCCCACCACATCGAACATCAACCCGGATGTGTGCATTGGCTGCAAGACCTGCATCGGCCTGTGCGCGTACTCCGCCATTGAGTTTGACGAGCGGCGCGGGGTGAGCGTGGTGAACGAAGCCATGTGCAAGGGCTGCGGCAGTTGCGCCGCCCACTGCCCAAGCGGCGCGGCGCAGATCAAGCACTTTACGGAGCGGCAGATATTCGCGGAATTGGAAGGCCTGCTGGCGCGGCGCCTCGCACCCAAGGGAGCGCAATTGCAGGATGACGCCGAAGACGCGGCGCAGGCCAAGGCGTAAATGGCGCGCCGGCGCCCGGGCTGGTCCCGGCGCAGGCACATTGGGGACGAAACGCCGGACGCCTCCGGCAGCAGAGAATCCGGGAGGAAAGGCATGAGCGACTTTGAACCCACCATCGTGGCATTCGTCTGCAACTGGTGCACCTATACCGCCGCGGACCTTGCCGGGACGTCGCGGATGGTTCAGTCCCCCAACGTACGCCTGGTGCGCATGATGTGCACAGGCATGGTGGACCCCAAGTATATCCTCAAGGCGCTTCTTGGCGGGGCGGACGCGGTGCTGGTCTCCGGCTGTCACCCCGGGGACTGCCACTACATCAACGGCAATTACAAGGCCCGCCGCCGTGTGAAGCTGATTCAGGAGCTGCTGGCGCAGTACGGCATAGACGAGCGCCGCGTGAAGCTCACATGGGTGGGGGCGAGCGAAGGCAACGAATTCGCCGAAACGGTCAACAATCTGGTGGCCGAAATTCGGGAACTGGGCCCAAGCGAGGTCCGGGACATTCAGGCCATCTAGGAGACCCGTCATGGCAACCACGGCACAACTCACAGTGAAGGACAAGGACCCCTTGGGGACCGTGCAGGACTTTTTGTCCATGCTCCTTGCGCAGGGCGAGGTGGCGGCGGTGTTTGTGCCCCGGCATATGCCCGGCGGCGGCCCGGTGATGCCCTCCCTTGTCACGGATACGGCGGAACTGGCGACGGCAGACCCCTTTGCCCCGTCGTTCCCCCTGAACGCCGCGCGCCTTGTGGCGCGCCTGAGCCGGGGCGAAACCGACGGCACGGTGGCTGCGGTCCTGCGCCCGTGCGAAATACGCGCCTTTGTGGAGCTGGTGAAGCTGAACCAAGGCAGTGTCGAAAACCTGCTGATTATCGGTGCGGACTGTGCGGGGGCCTTTGCCAATGCCGAGTACACGCGCTTTGTGGGCGACAGGGACCCCGTAGCCGCCAGCCGCGACTTTGCGGCCACGGCGCTGAAGACGCAGTGGGAGGGCGAGCCGAAGCTCGCCAAGGCCTGCATGGCCTGTGAGCATCCTTCGCCCGAGGGCGCGGATATCATCATCGGTGGCTTTGGTGTGGACCGTGAAAGTTGGCTTCCCCTTATGGCCAAGACCCCGCGCGGCGAAGGCCTGCTGAGCCGGCTGGAGGTGCCGGACAGCGAAGCCGCCTCCGGGCGCGACGAGGCGCTGCGGGCCGTTGTGGACCGGGCGGAGGCCTTCCGCGACGCCATGTTTGAGGAAACCCGCGGGCAGGTGAGCAGCATCGCCGGGCTGGCGCAGTATTTGTCCGGCTGTGTGGGGTGCTACAACTGCCGCGTGGCCTGCCCGGTGTGCTACTGCCGCGAGTGCGTCTTTGTCACCGACGTGTTCGACCATGACCCGTGGCAGTACATGGACTGGGCCCGGCAGAAGGGCGCCCTCAAGATGCCGACGGATACGGTGTTCTTCCACCTGACGCGGCTGGCGCATATGAGCACCGCCTGTGTGGGCTGTGGTCAGTGCTCCAATGCCTGCCCCAACGACATTCCGGTTATGGAGCTGTTCCGCTCCGCCGCGCAGAAGACGCAGGCCGCCTTTGACTACGAGGCAGGGCGCGATCCTAACGAGCCGCCACCGCTGGCCGTCTTTCAGGAGAAGGAATTCTCCGCCATGACGGGCGGGACGGACTAGGCCCATCACGGACGCACAGCAAGCGAGGACGCCATGAAAAAGAGATACGGAGCGGTTGTCATCGGTGCCGGTATCGGCGGGATACGCGCCGCGCTGGACCTTGCCGAGACAGGCCAAAAGGTGGCGCTGGTGGACCGGCGTCCCACCATCGGCGGCCTGCTGATGCAGCTTGATTATCAGTTCCCTAGCGACCACTGCGGCATGTGCAAGATGCTTCCCCTGACCGAGAGGGATTCGTCCAGCCAGTTTTGCCTGCGCAAGGGACTGTTCCACAAGAATATCGACATCCACCTGTCCACGGACCTTGTGGCGGTGGAAGGCGACCCCGGCACGTTTCAGGTGACGCTGTCCAAGCGCTCCGGCTTTGTGGACCCGTCGCGGTGCATTGGCTGTGGTGAATGCTCCGCCGTGTGCCCCGTTACCGTGAGTGATGACTTTAATGCCGGGCTGAGCGAACGGTCGGCGGTGTATCTGCCCATGCCGCTTGCTATCCCGAACCACTATACCGTGGACCTCGACCATTGCCGCAGGTGTTGGCAGTGCTTCGAGGCCTGCCCCACAGGCGCTATCGACTTCAAGTTCAAGGAGCGCGAGAGCTTTGGCGTGCTTATCGCCGAGGCGGACGACGCGGTCTATGCCGAGCTTGAGGAGTGGCTGAAGAGCCTGAACTTCCCCGTGGAGCGTGCCCGCACCGGTGAAGAAGTGCTGGCCCGCGTGAGTGAGCAGGCCGCGCCGCGTATGGTGCTCTATGGCATGGCGCTACCGGGCGAGAGCGTGGAGCGCGTGGTGTCGCGCGGTATTGAACTGCACCCGGAGATGCTCTTCCTGCTCATGGGCGGTGAGGAGGAGCGCGAACGCGCCGAGGCCCTTGTGCAGGACGGCGCCCGAGCTTTTGTGCCGACGCCGCTGGAAAAGGCCGACTTTGTCCCGTGGCTGGATAAGCTCTATATGCGCCATGTCACGGACCAGCCCTTTACGGTGGAGGCGGCGGCTGTGGTGCTGGCCGCGGGCTTTGACTGCTACGACCCGGCAACGGACCCCTTTGGCGGGGCGGATGTGCTGGGCTACGGCAGTGTGCCCGGCGTTGTGACGTCCCTGGAATTTGAGCGCCTTGCCAGCTCCACCGGTCCTACGGGCGGACGTTTGTTCGTGCCGGGGACGCAGCGGCCTGCCAAGCGCATAGCGTGGCTCCAGTGTGTTGGCTCGCGCGATGTGCAAAAGCGCGCGTCCTACTGCTCCAGCATCTGCTGCATGATTTCCATCAAGGAAGCCCTGCTGGCGCGCAGGCGTCTTGGGCCGGAGACGGAAACCGCCATCTTTTACATGGATATGCGTACCTTTGGGAAGGATTACGAGATGTACCGCCACAGCGCCGAGCACGACGCCGGGGTGCGGTTCATCCCTGCGCGCATCCATTCCGTGACGCCCGTGAACCTGCATGACCCCGCCGAAGGGTTGGTGGTGGAGTACCTTGGTGCGGACGGCACGTTGGTGCGTGAGGTGTTCGACATGCTGGTGCTGGCCGTTGGCGCACGCGCCCCCAAGGGCACGCGAGAGCTTGCGGACGCCGCCGGTGTGGACCTGAACGACCACGGCTGGTGCCAGACCCAGTACTTTGATCCGTCCCGCACCAGCAGGCTTGGCGTGTACGCGGCTGGCTCCTTCGGCGCGCCGCGCGACATTGCCGAGACCATCGTCACCGCCGGCGCGGCGGCGGCCGAAGCCTCGCGCCTTATCAACATCTATGCTCCCCTCAAGGAGCAGCAGCCCGACCCCGAACCGGAATACCGCGATGTCTCGCGTGAGACGCCGCGAACCTTGCTGGCCCTTTGTTCCGCCTGCCCCATCCTTGAGCAGCGTGTGGATATGGACGACCTGACGCGCCGCCTGTCCGCCATGCCCAATGTGGTGCGGGTGGAGCATGTGGAGCGCGCCTGTACCGGCGATGGCTGGGAGCGCATCGTGGCACTGACCAACGAGGTGAAGCCCAACCGCCTGCTCATTGGCGCGTGTATGCCCTACGCCTATGTGCCGCGCCTGCGAGAGCTTGGGGCGTCCATAGGCCTCAAGCCCGCCCTTATGGACGTGGCGGACATCTATACGCCGCTGCTGGCCCATGACGCTGAGGCCAACGGCGTCACCACGCAGGAGAAGGTCTTTGCCGCCCTGAATATGGCCGCAGTGCGGTTGCAGGACGCGGATCCCTCGCCCTTGCCTCCGCCGCAGACCGTGGCGCGCGAGGCGTTGGTCCTTGGTGGCGGTTTGGCGGGCATGACGGCGGCTATGAGTGTTGCGGACCACGGCTACAACGTCTGTCTGGTGGAGGAGGGCGAAGAGCTTGGCGGGCTGGCCCGTCACCTGCGCACCACCCTGCAGGGCGAAGACCCGCAAAAGTACCTGACGGAGCTTGTGGAACAGGTGGAGAAGCATCCCTACATCACCGTGCGGACCGAGTCGCGGGCCGTGCTGTCCATGGGCCGGGCCGGACGCTTTATGAGCGTTATCTCCACCCCGGACGGGGCGTTGCCCCTTGAGCACGGCGTCTCCATCATCGCCACCGGCGGGCGCGAAGGGCGCATATGGGACTACAGCTACCGTGTGGACAAGCGCATCCTGAGCCAGCTTGAGCTGGAGGACGCGCTCGCATCCGGCACGCTGGATACCGGCGGCCTGCGCAGCGTGGTGATGGTGCAGTGCTGGCGCTCGCGCGATGGGCACCGCAACTACTGCAGCCGGGTGTGCTGTCAGAGCGCGCTCAAGAACCTGTTGCACATCAAGCGCAAGAACCCGGACGTGCAGGTTTACGTCTTCTACCGCGACATCATGACCTACGGCTTTGCCGAGGACTTCTACACCGAGGCCCGCAGGCAGGGAGCCATCTTCATCCGCTACGACGTGGACAGCCCCCCGCAGGTGAAGGCCGAAGGCGACGACGTGGTGGTACGCGGCTACGACCCCGTCCTGCGGCGCGACATTGAAATACGCCCGGACCTCGTGGCGCTGGCCACGGGCATAGAGCCGGGAGAGAACGCGGACATCGCCGAGGTGTTTGGCGTGCAGACTGACGAGAATGGTTTCTTCCGCGAGGCGGAGTCCAAGTGGCGGCCCGTGGATTTCCTGAAGCAGGGCGTCTTTGTCTGCGGGCTGGCGCGGGGACCGGGGTCCATGGCCGAAACGGTGGCCTCCGCCAAGGCCGCGGCCCAGCGCGCGGTGCGCATCCTGAGCGTGAAGCGCCTCACCTGCGGCAACGTGGTGGCCGAGGTGCGCGACAGCCTTTGTTCCCGCTGTGGCCTGTGCATCGACTTCTGCCCCTACGGCGCGCGGCGCTTGGACCTGACGGAAAACCGCATCAAGGTGGACGAGCTTTTGTGTCAGGGGTGCGGGTCGTGTACGGCGGTGTGCCCCAATAGCGCCAGCGTCATGCGCGGATTCAGGGACGCCCAGATGATGAAGGTCATTGACGCGGCGCTGACGCGGCCCCTCGTGGCCGAAACAAAGGACGGTGGATGATGCGAGCCGAAACAGCCCAGAACACGGCGCGGGCCGAAAGCCTGCTCAAGGACATCCGCGAGGAGTTGCGGGCCTGTATGCAGTGCGGAACCTGTAGCGCCAGCTGTCCGAACAGCCATGCCATGGACCTGACCCCGCGGCGCATGTGGCGGATGATTCTGTGCGGGCTGGAGGATGAGGTGCTGGAGAGCAACACCTTCTACCTGTGTTCCTCCTGCTACAGCTGTACGCTTCGCTGCCCGCGTGGTCTGCCGCTGACTAGCGCCATGGCCGCGCTCAAGCGCCTTGCCCAGCTTCGCGGGGCGCCGGGGGCGGCGGCGCATACCGCGTTCTACCGCACGTTTGTGGACAATATCCGGCGGCATGGCCGCGTCCGCGAGGCCGACCTTATGGCGCGGTATCTGCTGGCGGCAAGGAATCCCGGCCTTGCCATGCGCTTTGCCCCCCTTGGTCTGCGGATGCTCGGCAAGGGCAAGGTTCACCCAATAGGTGGACAGCATGTGGACTGTGACCTGAGCGCGCTGTTTGACGCGGCGCGGGAAAGGGAGGGACTGCCATGACCACATACGCCTACTATCCCGGATGCTCCCTGACCGAGAGCGCCAAGGAGTTTGATGTCTCCACCCGTTTGGTGATGGAGCGCCTTGGGGCCGATGTCAGGGAAATAGACGGCTGGACTTGCTGCGGCGCAAGCGCTGTGGAGTCTGTCAGCACCACGCTGACGCATGCCCTCCCGGCGCGCAACATCGCCCTTGCCCAGCGGCAGATGCCGGAGGCCGACATTCTGGTGCCGTGCAGCGCCTGCTACCTGAACCACCTGCGGGTGGAGAAGGACGTTATGCCCGACAGGGCGACCCTCTCCGGCGTGAATGACCTGCTGGGGACCGAGGGGTTGAACCTTGCACCAGCGGGCGGGCGCGTGCGGCATATTCTGGATGTGCTGGTGAACGACATAGGTGTGCAGCGGCTGCGCGAGAGCATCACAAAGCCCCTTGGCGGGGTGGTGGTTGCTCCCTACTACGGATGCCAGATTGTGCGGCCGCATGCGGACTTTGATAACCCGGAACGGCCCCGGAGCATGGAGCCTATCCTTGCGGCGCTGGGGGCTGAAGTTTTGCAGTGGGACATGGGTGCGCGGTGCTGCGGCGCGTCGCTGATGGCCACGCGGCAGGATGCGGCGCTGGTCTCCGTGGGGCGCATCTTGGACGCCGCACACGGAGCGGACGTCATCGTGACTGTGTGCCCCATGTGTCAAATGAATCTGGAGGCCTACCAAGCGCAGGCCATACGCGGCGGCCACGCCCGGCAGGGACGCCCCGTGGTGTACCTGACCCAGCTTTTGGGGCTTGGCATGGGCTTTTCGGAGGAGGAGATGCTTCTCGGCAGAAACATGGCACCCAAAGGCTCCTACGCGGAGCGCGCGCAGACGCCTGCGGCAGGGGCCGAGGACGCCGTGGAGCCGGGAAACACCTAAACAAAGGAGGAGGTCATGTTCAAGGACATCATTTTGGCGGTAACGCCTTCGGAGATTTGCGAGTGCGCCGCCGATGCAGCTATCGGCTTTGCCCAGCGCTTCGACGCGAAGCTCTACATGCTGCACGTCTGCGGCATGGCCCAGGGCTGGGGATCGGTGGAGCATCTGGTGCCGTCCGGCGAGGCAGACCGCATCAAGGGCAGCATTGAAGAGTACTACGCGGAAAAGCTGAAGAGCGTGCCCGAATGTCAGGTTCTGGTGACTCCGGGTATGCCGCATGCGGAGATTCTGCGCTCCGCGCGCAAGCATAATGCCGATCTCATCGTCATGGGTCCGCATACCAAGGACTACGCGGAAACGCGCTCCAAGATGTGGGGCATGGCGGGCAGCACTTTGGAAAAGGTTAGCCAGAAGGCCCGGTGCCCGGTGATGATCGTCACGCGCAGCACCCCCTATGGCGAGAACTCCTTCGGCAACATCGTGGTCGCGACGGACTTTTCCGAGCAGGCCGAATGCGCGGTGCACTACGGCGCCCAACTGGCGCGCAACTACAAGGCCAGCCTCACCATTCTGCACGTTTTGGACGTGGACACCTCAACGGATGCACACATGCCCGCACAGACCGTCATCGAGCGCAAGACCGCCGAGGCGCTGGAACGCATGGACAAGGAATTCACGGAACGCCTCGCAGGTGTGCAACACTTTGAGTTCATGTGCTGGGAAGGCAAGCCCGCCATGGAGATTCTGAAGCTGGCGCGCCTGAAGAAGGCGGACCTTATCCTCATGGCGCACCACTCCAAGGAGCAGGACCCTGAGAAGGCCTTCCTTGGCTCCACGGTGGCTCAGGTGGCGCTCAACGCCTCCTGCCCGACCATGAGCATCAACCGCCACTTCGACCTGCGCTGCGGCATGATGTACGACCAGTCCGGACAGGTTGTGGACAGCAAGAAGACTGAAGGCGAAAGCGTGGGCGAAGGCTTGTGACAGCACGGACCGGCGCTGCGGCCCATGCTCCGGCGCCGGTCCCAATACGGGAGGCCATTATGGCAGAGACCGTCATCCTTTCTCCCGAACGGACCGGGACCTTCAAGGACAAGGTGAAGGCCATGCTGCCGGACGGCGGCAACCTTGATTTGTGTCTGACGTGCGGGCTGTGTTCCGCCGGGTGTCCCGCCACGGGGCTGGAGGATATGGACCCCCGCAAGTTCCTGCGCATGTGCGCCTACGGCATGGATGAGGAAGTGACCACCACGCCGTGGGTATGGATGTGCACCATGTGCCAGCGGTGCGTCTATGCCTGCCCCATGAAAATCGACATCCCGCGCCTTGTGTACGAGGCGCGGGCAAGCTGGCCGCGTGAGGAACGCCCCAAGGGCATACGCGGCTCGTGCGACGTGGCGCAGGGCACCACCACCAACAGCGCCATGGGCGCATCCTCGGAGGACTTCCGCTTCGTCATCGAAGACGTGGCCGAAGAGGTGCGCGAAATGCAGGAGGCCTGCAAGGACATCATCGTCCCCATGAACAAAAAGGGCGCGAAGTACTTCATGAATCAAAACTCGCGTGAGCCCATGACCGAGCCGGACGAGATGGTGCCCCTGTGGAAGATTCTGAACATTGTGGGGGCGGACTGGACCTACGGCGACGTGGGCTGGGCCGCGGAAAATTACTGCATGTTCCTCGCCGATGACGCGGCGTGGGAAGCTGTCGTGCGCAACAAAGTCAAAGCAGTGGAGGAGCTTGGATGCCAGTATTGGCTCAACACCGAGTGAGGCCACGAAATGTACGCGGTCCGGGCCGGACTGCAAAAATTCGGCATTACGCCAAAGTTTGAGATTGAAAGCATCATCCGGTGCTACGCGCGCTGGATACGCGAAGGACGGCTGCCCGTGAGCTCTGCATGGAACGATGACCTCGGCATCACCTTCACATTGCAGGACCCCTGTCAGCTCATCCGGAAGTCCTTCGGCGACCCCGTCGCTGAGGACCTGCGCTTTGTCGTGAAAAGCGTGGTCGGGGAGAGAAACTTCATCGACATGGTCCCGAACAGAACCAACAACTACTGCTGTGGCGGAGGCGGCGGCTTCCTCCAGTCGGGCTTTACCGAGGCGCGGCGCGCTTATGGCAAGCGCAAGTTCGATCAGATAACCGCCACCGGGGCGAAGTATTGCATTGCCCCGTGCCACAACTGCCACTCGCAGATTCATGATCTGTCCGAGTTCTACGAAGGGCACTTCCCGGTGGTGCATCTGTGGACGCTCATCTGCCTGTCCATGGGCGTGCTGGGCGAGAACGAACGCTCCTACCTTGGGGAGGATTTAGCCGAAGTCGGGCTGTAGCGGGTGCGGATGATGCATGGACGGTGGGCCGGAGCGTGGGGGCGCTTCGGCCCTTTTCTTGTGCGGGCAGTGCTGGGGGCTGGCTGGACGCTGCGGCGACATGTAGCGCTACGGATGCTTGGAAAGGCTCATTTATCTGGCCGTGTGGCGCGGTTGTCCTGCTTTGGCGCTGAATGGCATCCGCGTGCATCCATTTGACTTTGCTTGGCGAAAAAGGGAAAAGAAGTGCACAATGCGGTAAAGCTCTTTGGCGGCGGCTTGGCAATCATCCGGCACACGGCATACCTGCGGAGGCACTATGTATTTCCATAACGATGACGCAGAGCACAGCGCTTCGGAATCGGCCATGATTCACCGCCTGTGGACGGTTATCCGCGGCTGCGTCAAGGCGCTGGCCGTGCTTATGACGGCGGTTATCTTTTGGGGGATGCTGGACGTCATCTGGGTGCTGTATGAGCGCATGACCACCCCGCCCATGCTCCTACTCAACATCAACGACATTCTTGCCACGTTTGGCGCGTTTATGGCCGTGCTTATCGCCATTGAAATCTTCGCCAACATCATCGTGTATTTGGAATCGGAAATGATTCACCTGAAGCTGGTGCTGTCTACGGCGCTGATGGCTGCGGCCCGAAAGGTTATTGTGCTGGATTTTTCCGTGAACACGTTTCTTGAGGTGTTTTCCCTTGCCGGGGTTATACTGGCCCTGAGTGTTGGCTATTGGCTCATTTGCCACCGCAGCAAGTGCCTGCTGATGTCGTCCATGTCCAACACGGAGGAGAGCGCGGCTGTGTGCCCGCTTTTCCCGCGCAACGGTGAAAAAAACGAAGGACATGACGGCGCGGAGAAGGCCAAAGAGCACGCCAGCGCGCCCACGCCGCCGGAAAAGGGCGAAGCGTAGGCGATGCGTACTCGGCGAAGCGCGCCTTTGCGGCGCGTGGAGCCAAAGGGGGATGGAGTTGTGGGCAGAAGTGAACGGGTGGTTCTTGTGGCGGTCATCGCGTGGGGACTGGTTGCGGTCCTGTGCTGGAGTGCGCCCCGCGTGCACGCCGAGGACGCGACGTGCGAGGACGTCTACGCCATCTATAAAGCGTGCTATGACGGCGGACGGCAGGTGGAACAGAGCGGGTGCGATTATCTGGTGCAGGCCCTTGGTCCGCGCCTGATGGGCGAGGACGGCCTTTCCGGCTTTTCAGCGGCGCTGTCTGTCGCCATGTGCAAGCGCGGGTGCGAGGACGGAGCAAGCGGCAAAAAGGCCATGAGCATGCAGGAATTTCGCCGCGAGTTTTGTAGCGGCAAGTTGAAGTAAACGCTGCGGCCCGGCACAGCGGCGGAGAGCGGGGCGCTTCGGCATATGGTCCGAAGCGCCCCGTTTTGCGCGCGAAAAA
>NZ_JBUDSW010000018.1:0-23883 GCF_054921475.1 Desulfobaculum sp.
TGCGCACATGGGATTCCAAAGGGCCCACGGCCCTTTGGCCTGCGGAGCAAAAAAACGCTTCACCTTTCTTCTCTCGCCGCACCTCTCTGCTCGCCCCGCCCAAAATATCCTCGTGAGTATACGCCTTCTGTGTTGTCTGCTATTCTGATGTGGAGTTCTGTCCTGTGCGGAGAGGAGTATATGCAGAGACGGCGATGGACAATGACGGCGTGGAGCGTATGGCTGGTGCGGGCGTGCTTTGGCGCGCTGACTGTGGCGGCTGTTGTGTTGTGCCTTTGGGCGCGCCCTTCTGCGGCGCAGGACAAGGTGGTGTTGCAACTGAAGTGGCACCACCAGTACCAGTTTGCGGGGTACTATGCCGCGCAGAAGCTGGGGTATTTTACGGAGGAAGGGCTGGATGTTGAGCTTCGCGCGGGCGGTCCGGGCATATCGTTTGTGGACGAGGTGACCGAGGGGCGCGCCCAGTACGGCGTGGCGACGGCTGAGCTTATACTGGATTTTATCAACGACTCGCCGGTGAAGCTGGTGGCGGCTATTTTCCAGCACAACCCGTTTGTATTCATTGCCCGGAGCGATTCGGGGATTATTAGCCCCAAGGATCTCGTGGGGCGCAGGGTGATGGTGCCAAGTGGGCTGCCGCTGAGCCTTGTGCTGATGCTGATGAAGGAAGACGTGAGCATCCAGCAGTTGGAGCTGGTCCCGGGGTCTGGGCAGATGGACGCTCTGGCGGACGGCAGTGTTGACGCGGTGGTGGCGTATAGCATTGATGCGCCCCATGCGCTGCAAAAGCGGGGGATTCCGGTGACGATGCTGCACCCGCGCGATTATGGGGTGGACACGTATGGCGACTGCCTGTTCACGAATGTGGACGAGGCGCAAAACCACCCGGAGCGGGTGCGGCGGATGCGCCGGGCTGTGGTGCGGGGCTGGGAATATGCGGTACATCACGTGGATGAGATGGTGGAGTATATCCGCGAGCAGTACTTGCCCAATGCGCAGGTGCAGCGCCTGCGGTATGAGGCGGAGAGCCTGCGCGCGCATATTCAGCCGAATATCATTCCCATAGGAACGGTCTCTCCTGAGCGCTTGGAGCGCCTACGCCGGGATATTGTGAGCGCGGGGCTGGTGAAGCCGGATGTGTCGCTGGATGGGTTCGTGTTTCCTCTGCGCAATGAATTGCTGTCGCGGCACCGAAACCTCTTTGTTGGGGTCTTGGTTCTTGTTGGTGCTGGCGTGTTTCTTCTGCTGTGGTTCAACTGGCGGCTGAAGCGGGGCATAGCGCGGCATACGCGGCGTCTGGAGCAGGCCAATGACATGCTGCTGGCGGAGATTGGCGAGCGCGCGGCGGCGGAGGACGCTCTGCGGCGCAGCGAGGCGAAGTTCCGCGCCCTGTTCGACCAAACGTACCAACTGTGCGCCATTATTTCGCCGGAGGGCGTGGTGCAGATGGTGAACCAAACCGCGCTGGATTTTGTGGATGACGAGGCGGAAAACATTGTAGGGAAACCGTTTTGGGATACGCCGTGGTGGCGGCACTCCGAGGCGGAGCGCGAACGCGTGCAGGAAGGGCTGCTGTTGGCGCGGCAGGGGCGCGTTATCCGTGACGAGGCCGAACATATGGATGTGCGGGGCGAGTTGCGGGTTATTGATTTTTCGTTGAAGCCCATTTCGGATTCGGACGGCAAGGTGGTGTACATCCTTGCCGAGGGGCGCGACATCTCGGAGCGCAAGCGTGCTGCGGAGGAATCGCGCCGCCTGCGCAAGGTGCTGCAGGATGTGGTGGATTCACTGGAATCCATGCTGGTGGCCGTGGACAAGGACCTGCGGCTGACGCTGTGGAACCGCAAGGCTGTGGAAAATATGAAGGGCAAACCGCTGCGGCAGGGCATGGAGTTGCAGGAGGTCCTGCCGTACGTGTCGCCGTGGCTGGAGTTTGTGCATGGCGTTATAGCCAGCGGTGAGCCCTACCTTGAGTCCGGCGTTGCCGTGGACCATGAGGAGCGCTTTGTGGATCTTGCCATGTACCCCTTGGCGGGCGGTCAGGGCGCAGTGGTGCATGTGGACGATGTGACGGAGCGCGTCCGCCTGCAGCAGATGATGATCCAGACCGAGAAGATGATGAGCGTTGGCGGGCTGGCGGCGGGCATGGCGCATGAAATCAACAACCCGCTGGGCATCATTTTGCAGAGCGGGCAGAACCTGCGGCGGCGCTTTCAGGAGGACCTGCCCGGAAATACGCGCGTGGCCGAACGTTTGGGCCTCGATTTGGGCCTTGTTGGGCAGTATATGGAGGCGCGCGGCATCGGCAAATACCTCGACGGCATTGCGGAGGCAGGGGAACGCGCGGCGCGCATTGTGAGCTCCATGCTCAAATTCAGCCGCCGCTCCGAGGAGGACATGAGCCGCAACGATTTGCACGACCTGCTGGACGGGGTGCTGGAGCTTGCCGCTAGCGATTATGATCTTAAAAAGAAATATGATTTTAAACAGATAGAAATACGGCGGGAGTACGCAGACGACCTGCCGCGTATTGTCTGTTCGCGAAATCAGATGGAGCAGGGGTTCTTGAATATCGTCAAGAATGCGGCAGAGGCCCTTGGTGAAGGCACCTCGGACAATAATCCGCCCACGATTAGTCTGCGCACGGGCACGGCGCGCGGGGCGGTGTTTGTGGCTATTTCGGATAATGGCCCCGGCATGGACGAGGCCACGCGGCGCAGGGTGTTTGAGCCGTTCTTTACCACCAAGGCGCCGGGGCAGGGCACAGGGCTTGGGCTGTCCGTGGCGTATTTTATTGTGACCAGCACCCATAATGGCGTGTTCCGCGTGAGCACCCGTCCGGGTGGCGGCACGGTGTTTACTGTGGAATTGCCGGTACGCGCCCTTCGTGATGAAGAGGGGGCAAACGGTGATGATGACGAAAGGGGCGGGCAGGGGAGCGGAGCGAGCGGCGTGGACTTGAAGCTGTAGAGGGCTGGAGGCGCACCCGGAGCAATGGCCCGGTGGGGCACAAGGATGACACCGCGAGAGCGGTGTTTTTTTGTGGCAAATGGGGGGATTAGGACGGGGTGGAGGCTCGCCCGGTGTGCTGAATGTCCTCGTCGCTGTCGTCGGGGTAGGCTTCGCGGATGGCGAGCATATCGTCCATGATGGTGAAGAAGATGTTCACTAGCTTGGGGTCGAAGAGAATGCCGCTGTTGTCGCGGAAGTAGTCGCCAATGCTCTTGATGGACCACGGGTCCTTGTAGACGCGCTTGGACAAAAGGGCGTCGAACACGTCGGCAATGGCCCCAATGCGGCCGTAGAGGTGGATTTCCTCGCCTGCGAGGCCTTGGGGGTAGCCGGAGCCGTCCCAGCGTTCATGATGCTGGTAGGCGAGGATGGCGGCCGCGCGCATGATGCGCTTGGGCGAGGCGTTGAGGATGGCGTAGCCGATTTCCGTATGCTTTTTGATGACTTCGTATTCCTCGGCGGTGAGGCGGTCTGGCTTGAGGAGGATGGAGTCCGGGATGCCGATTTTCCCGACGGCGTGCATGGGGGCGACCATGCGGATCATGCGGGCTTCCTCTTCATCCAGCCCTGCGCCCTTGGCGAGGAGGTAGGTGAACTCCGCCATGCGGCGGACGTGGTTGGCGGTTTCCTTGGAGCGGGTTTCCACCACTTCGCCAAGGATGAGGATGATTTCCTTCTGGGAGTCGAGGATTTCCTGCCGCTGCTTGGCAAGGGCCTTTTCGGCGCGGATGCGCTCCAGCATTTCGGTTTTGAGCTGGGCGGTGCGCTGCTGCACTTCGCGTTCAAGGTGCTCATGATACAGGCGGTTCTCGCGCAGCAGGCGGGCGCGTTCCAAGGCCTTGTCGATGGCGTGGGCAAGGACGGCCATGTCCTCAATGGGCTTGGTAACGTAGTCCCATGCGCCGCGGCGCAGCGCCTCGATGGAGTCTTCCAAAACCCCGGTGCCGGAGACGACAATGATGGGCGTTTCCGGGCTTTCCTTGGTGATGTTGGAGAGCACCGCCAGCCCGTCCACCTCGGGCATGCGCAGGTCCACAAGGATGATGTCCGGCGTACGCTCGCGAAAAACCTCCAGCCCGACGCGGCCGTTTTCTGCCTGCAGGACGTTGTAGCCGCTATCTTCAAGATAATCGCCGATGCTTTGGCGGATCATCTCTTCATCATCGATGCAGAGAATGGTGGCCATGGCTTCGGACATGAGCGGGTCATGCTGCGGGGTATGCCGGGATGAAGGGTCCATGGTTCTCCGAATGGGCTTTGGGGAGTGGTTTTATAGTGTATATGTACCTTCTTTGGTGGGTGCGGGCAACTCCCAGACGCGCAGGAAGGGTGGCCGCGCGCGGAAAAACACCAAAATGCAACGCATCCGCCACAGAAAAAATACTGTTTTGGCGGTGGGTTCTGTCTTTACCACCGCACAAGGAAGAGGTATAGCCATGGGCATTATGAGTGTACTTCTTCAACGCTATTGCCCCAATTGTGGCGAACAGACCTACCAGCGCTACCATTGCTGCCTGAAGGAGAGGTTCACCTCCCGCTCGTACCGTGTTTGCGAAAAGTGCCACGCCAAAATCTTTGAGGACGGCACCTGCGAACGCCCCCAAGAGCGCGAGATGGACCTGCCCACGCCGTGGTAGGCTGAAAATCCGTCCTTTTCCCCGGCACGCGTCTCATCTATACTCTCGCGGCGAATCGACACTTCTTGCGTGACATTCGGCCATATAGGGAGGCGCATGAACACAACGGACCTCATTACTCTCGCTGGCGGGCTTGGCCTGCTCCTCTTGGGCATGAAGCTCATGACGGACGGTCTCAAGCTCGCCGCAGGCGGCTTTTTGCGCCGCGCTCTTACTGCATCCACCAAAACGCCGCTTCGCGGCATCCTTTCCGGCTTTGTCATGACATCTGCCGTGCAGTCGTCGTCGGCGGTGACCGTGGCGGCCATCGGCTTTGTCAACGCGGGCATTATGGCCCTGACACATTGCGTGTGGGTGGTGTATGGCAGCAACGTCGGCACCACAACCACGGCGTGGCTGGTGGCGATGCTGGGCCTGAAGGTCAGCATCAAGGCCCTTGCCTTGCCGCTTATCGCCGTCGGCACCGCGCTATGGATTGCCGGGTCGGTGTCCCGCCGCGCCGCCCTTGGCGAGGCCCTTGCCGGGTTTGGTCTTTTTTTTCTTGGCATTGAATATCTGCAAGGCGCCTTTCTGGACCTTGGGACCTCCTTTGACCTGACGAGTATCGCTCTGCCGGGGCTGGCCGGGTACGCCGCCTTTGCCGCGGTGGGCTTTGCGCTGACGTGCCTTATGCAGTCGTCCAGCGCCACGATGGCGTTGGTGCTGACGGCTACGGCTGGGGGGATGATTCCCATTGAGCAGGCGGCCGCTGCGGTCATTGGCGCCAACGTGGGCACCACCAGCACCGCCGCCCTTGCCGTCATTGGAGCAACGCCGCAGGCGCGGCGTGTGGCGGCGCTGCATATGGTCTTCAATCTGCTGACGGGGTGTGTGGCTATTGCGCTGCTGCCCGTGTTGGTGGACAGCATCATTTCCGCGCGCGCCTCCCTTGGCATGGATGCGGAGCCGGCGTCGGTGTTGGCGCTGTTCCACTCGGTGTTCAATATCCTTGGCGTGCTGGTGATGGTGCCTATTACGCCTGCTTTGGTGCGCTTTTTGGAGAGCCGCTTCCGCACCGCGGAGGAGGACGAAGGGCGCCCGTGCTACCTTGACCGCAACACCCTGAGTACCCCTGCGGTGGCCGTTGGCGCGCTGGGCAAGGAGACGGAGCGCATGGCCGACATCGCCCGCCGGGTGATGCATAGCGCGCTCAACTGTACCACGGGCCATTGCCGCGAGGTGGACCGAAGCCGCGCCGTTATGGATAAGCTGCACGCGGCCATTGCGGACTTTGCCACGCGGGTGTCCAAGGCCGGACTGTCGCAGCGCGCGGCGGAGGTGGTGCCGGATATTCTGCGCTCAGCGCGGTACTTCGCCATGGCGGGTGAGCAGGCGCAGGAGGCCGTGGCCATTGTGGGCCAGCTGGAAGACCTGGAAGGCGTTTCTGTGCAGCCGCTGTGGCTGGACGTTTTGGAGCAGGCGCAGTCCATTATCCTGCACGCCGACCCCGTGGATGAACGCTACGACGAGCGGCGGCTCCTTGCGAGGGAGCGCGAATTCGAGACGCGGTATCAGGAACTGAAACTCGCGCTGCTGGACGCCGGAGCGCGGGCGGGCATTGGCATTCCGGTGATGGTGGCGCATTTGGACTATATGTCCTGCGTGCACCGGATGGTGGATCAGGTGGTGAAGGGCGCGTGCCAGCTCAGTGAAGTGCGCGCCGCTTCCGTGGTGCGCAAGGCCCGGTCCGCTATGAAGGGGTAGCGCCCGGCTCCTCAGCGGCGCCAAGCTGGGCCTGCGCGCTGCGCCCGTTCGTGCCGCGGTCTTGAGCGCGGGGCTGTGGGACGGGCTGTGGGCGTTTGGCGCTGCGCCACGACCCGCGTGCGCCTCGGCCTTGAGGCATGGGGGAACCACGGCATGCGTGTCCTGCCGCCGGGCGGGGCATCTCCCACGCCGAACGGTCTGGGGTCTGCGTCCGGACGCGGGCGTGGGGGGCAAGGCCCCCTGCAGCGCCCCAGCGTGACCACGAAAAAGCCCCCTTTCGGGGGCTGTGTGTCCGGGGCGGGCGGATTTTTGGAAAGTGTGCCGCATCTCCCCTCCCGAAGATCCGCACCGCCAGTCTCTGGTTATCGCCGTCAACTCAGAAGACGGAGTTCACGGTCCCTCATAAGTTTGCGCAGCTTGAGGTTGCGCGTTCCCGGCAGCCTTGGGGACAGGTCGTTGCTGTCCTTGTAGGCCGGGTTTTCATCCAGAAATGTCATGTGCCACCAGATGTCATCCATGCTGATGTGCCTGCGCAGGTAGGCTTCGGATTCCATGTGGCTGAAGTGGTGCACCACGGCGTTGGTGATGACGGCGGCTTGGAGCTTTTGCGAAGCCAGCGCGCTGTTGATGATGTATTCCTCCACGCGGTGGTTGCCCTGCACGGTTTTGAGCGGCATGGGCAGAATGAGGTCCATCAGCCGCCGGTCGTAGATGACGCATTCCGTGGACAGCCGCGGGACGTAGGAGAATTCTGGGCGCTTCAGGTTCAGGAACTTTTCCTCAAAGCCGTCAAAGAGTACCTTTTCCCACAGAAAGCGGTGCAGGATGGCGTTGTGCGCCACGCTGGGGCCCGGCAGGCGCGAGCGCTCGCGCTGGTAGTGGGCGCGCAGGGCGCGGTCCATCACTTGCCGCCCGGTCACGCTCACGGGCGCCACGGTGGAGGCCAGCACCACGCGGGGGTGGTTCTTGTGCATCTTGTACGCGGCGATGAGCCGTTCCAGCCAGCGGGGCGTGACAAAGACGTCCTCGTACATCTTGATGATGACGTCGTCGATGTGGCGGGCCATGATGATGTTTTGCATAGCGACCACGGCCGGCACGTAGCCCCGCGGCGTGGTGTACACGTCAATGACGCCGGGGTGGCGCTGCTGAAAGGACTTGATGAGCAGGGAGTGCTCGTCCGAAACATCGTTGGCGAGGATATAAATCTTCTTGAAGCGGGAGAGGTCGGTGTACAGCTCTAGGCACTTGAGGCACAGGACAAAGCAATCCATGCGGTGCGATGTGATGAGCATCAGCACTGGATGGACGTCTCTCGCCCTTGGGGTGATGTCGATAATCTGTGCCATGTGCCCGCTCCCGGCGGCCTACGGTGAATCACGGTGACAAAAGGGGTAGAGTCTGCCTCTTTGTCACATATGTGATCGGCCGTTACGGAAAATTTCTTTAGGGAAAAAATTGGAGCGGAATGAAAAAAATCCGGAGGGGTGTTCAACTGGTTGGAACACTACACGAATCCGGTGGAAAAAAATAGTGCTTTGGGAGAGAAATGTGCGTTCTTCCCCCTGCATGATGAGGTGCTTTGCATGAACATGTCTCCTTCTGCCCGTCGTCTGTACATATTCCTGATGATACTCACCCTTGCAGGTGCGGTGGGCTTGCAGGGCTGGCGGACGCTGGTCAACAACTTCGCCGTTGATGTGGTGGGTGTTGATGGTCTGGAAATGGGCATTATCCAGTCCATTCGGGAGGTTCCGGGATTTTTGGCCTTTCTGGTGGTGTATCTGCTGCTGTTTATTACGGAGCGGCGGCTTGCGGCATTTTCCATAGCCGTGGTGGGCCTTGGGGTGGCGCTGACGGGCTTTTTCCCCACCACGTGGGGATTGGTGGCTACCACGCTCATCATGTCCTTTGGCTTTCACTACTTTGAAACGGTGAATCAGTCCCTGACGTTGCAGCATTATGACCTTGCCACCGCGCCGCTGGTGTCCGGGCGGCTCAAGGGGTTGACCTCGGTGGGCAACCTTGCCGTGGGCGGGGCGATTTTTGTTTTGGCCGAGGTGTGGGACTACCCCATGCTCTTTGCCGGAGTGGGCTTGGTGGTTGTGGTGGCAGGCCTTGGGGCGCTCTTTGTCCCCATTGCCGACGTGGAGGCGCGCCCGCAGCGCAAGGGCATGCTCCTGCGCAAAAAGTACTGGCTGTATTACCTGCTGACCTTTTTCGCCGGAGCGCGGCGGCAGATTTTTGTGGCCTTCTCCGTGTTCCTGATGGTGGAGCGCCTTGGGTTTACCGTGCAGGAAGTGACGGCGCTGTTCATCTTCAACAACGTGGTGAACTGGTTTGTCTCGCCGCGCATTGGCCGCGCCATCAACCGCTTTGGCGAGCGCGCCGTGCTGAGTGTGGAGTACGCGACGCTTATTGTGGTTTTTGCCGCCTACGGCGTGGTGGAAAGCAAAATGGTGGTCGCCATCCTCTATATTCTGGACCACGTGGTGTTCAACTGCTCCATCGCCATCAGGACCTACTTTCAGAAAATTGCGGACCGCGAGGACATTGCGCCCAGCATGGCTGTGGGCTTTACCATCAACCATGTGGCGGCGGTGGTTATTCCGTTTTGCGCCGGGGCGGTGTGGCTGCTGCACCCCTCGTGGGTGTTCTTTAGCGGGGCGGTTTTGGCGGCGGTTTCGCTGGGATTTGTGCAGTGCATCCGCCTTCCGAAAGCCGAAGACGGCGCCGCTTAAGTTGACCACAATGCCGCGCCCGGCAGGGGTTTTGGGCGCGGCCGTGGCGGCGGGGCCGTAGGGCAGTTGCAGAATGTGCACATACCGGCGGCAGAGATTGCACAAGTGCACACGCTTGCACAAAGTGCACTGATGTGGTGCAATCCACTTGCACAACGGTAGGGCGGCGGGTGAATGCTTTTCTCGTAACAGCTTGAAAAGATTGCGTTTTAGGTTTTGGCACGCCTCGTGCTGTAGCCTAAGAAAACGCAAAAGCCCCAAACAAGGAGCACAAGCTATGACGAAGAAGAACACCACCATCGCAGCATTTGTCGCGGTAGCGGTTTTGACCCTCGCCGCTGTGGCATACGCCGGACCGCATCACGGACAGATGCGCGGCCAGATGGGCGGCCACGGCTGGGGACAGGGATACTGCGGCCAGGGCTATCAGGCACTGAGCCCCGAACAGCAGCAGAAGGCCGACGCCATCGCGCAGCAGTTCTATCAGGACACCAAGCCCCTGCGCGAGCAGATGTACGCCAAGCGCGCCGAGCTGGAAGCTCTGCTGGCCAGCCCCAATGCCGACCAGAGCCGCATCGACGCCGTGACCAAGGACATCGCCAATCTGCGCAGCCAGCTTTTTGAAAAGCGCGTGAAGTTCCGCCAGCAGATGGGTAACGAAACCGGCATCCGTATGCCCATGGGCCGCGGCTACGGCCACGGCGGCTACCACCGCGGTGGTGGCGGTGGCGGCTACTACGGCAACTGCCCCGCTCTCGACTAGCCCCGAACCTTCGCCACGTGGCGGAGGACAACATTACAGCCCCTCCTCATAGCGCCCCCGGGGTCGGTACAGACTGGCCCCGGGGTTGTTATTACAGGATGACCCAATGGAACTTGGTCTCCGGTCAAACAAGGATTCGAATCCCCTCCTCGTCGCCGCCATCGCCCTTGTGGTGCTTGGTCTCGGCATCAGCTACGTCACGTGGCACAATCTTCGCCAGCAGCGCGAAACCATCAACGAACACATGTTTTTGTCCTCCCGCGTAATCCTGCGTGGGATCGAGACAAGCCTCATGCGCGAAATGCGCGGGCACAGGCGGCACGGCATGCGCGGCATGATGCAGCAGCAACAGCCCCTGCCCAGCATCAAGCCGCAGGTGGTGGAGATGCTCTCGGACCTCGTGAATCAGAGCGAGGTGGAATTCCTGTCCCTGTACGCCCAAAATGGACGCATGCTGCTGTCCGTTGGCGCGGAGGGGCTCAATTATCCGGAGATTCCCGGCCACGGGTGGGATGTGCTGCAATCCACCGGCGAGTGGCAGGCCTTCTACTCCGGGGACAAACGCAATATTTTCGTGGCGGCCCTGCGCTCGCGCCGTGGCCTTGGCCAGCTGTGCGAGATGGATTCCGGCATGGGCACCACCGGTGTTGGCGTGCCGTACCTCGTTGTGGGGCTGGATGCCACGCGCCATTTGCAGCAGTTTAAGAAATTTCGCTCCACGGCCATGTATCAGACGCTGTACGTGCTGCTGGTGGCCCTCTTTTTGTGGGGGCTGGCCATTGCCTACCTGCGCCGCCGCGACCAGGGCCGCCGTCTGAACCGTTTGGAGCGCTTCCACTCCCGTTTGCTGGACACCATGCCCGACGGCCTTGTCACCCTTGATGACGACGGCCTCATCCGCGCCGCAAACCCGGCGGCGGAGAACATCCTTGAGGTGGAGGGCAAAAAGCGCCTTGTCGGGCGCATGTGGACGGACTTGCCCCTGCGCAGCGCTGGGGGCCGCGACATTTCCGCGCAGGACAAGTGCGGCTCCGGGCGCACATGGGTGCAGTACGAGTATGCCGGACGCAGCCTTGAAGTGCTGTGCCTGCCCATTCCGCCCTCGGAGCGCGGCGCGGACGAAGCCAGCGAGCGCTTGGTGCTGGTGCGCGACAGAACGGAAATCAAGGCCCTTGAGGACGACCTTGTGGAGGTGCGTCACCTTGCGGCGGTGGGCCGCCTTGCCGCCGGATTGGCCCATGAAATCCGCAATCCCCTGAGCGCCCTGCGCGGCTTTGCCCAGTTCTTTGCGGACAAGCTGCGCGGCCAATCGCCCGAGGAGCAGTACGCCGACACCATGGTCCGCGAGGCGGACCGTTTGGACAAGGTGGTCTCGGACCTGCTGTTCCTGTCGCGCCCGCGGACGCCGGAGCGCTCCGCTGTGGACATGCAGCAGCTGACGGTGGACCTGCGGCACCTGCTGTCGCGCGATTTTGAGCTGCGCGGGGCGGAGCTTGGCACCCAGCTGAGCGACGCGCCCGTCCATGCCGACCCGGACATGCTGAAGCAGGCGCTGCTGAACCTTGTCATTAATAGCCTCAACGCCGTGCCGGACGCCGCCTCTGGCGAGACGGGCCGCGTGGAGGTTGCCACTTATCAGGAAGGCAACGCCACCATTGTGGCGGTGCGCGACAACGGCCACGGGATGACCGATGAAGACCGCGAGCACGCCCTTGAGCCGTTTTTTACCTCCCGCAAGGAGGGGACGGGCCTTGGACTCGCCATTGTGCACCGCATCATGCGCGCCCATGGCGGGCAGGTGTCCCTTGTCTCCACCACGGACGAGCGCGTGCATGGCACCGAGGTGCGCCTGAGCTTTCCGCTGGTCATTGAAGAAGAACGCTTAGACGGAGTCGACAACGATGCGTGAATATGGGGAAGCCAGAAGGGTTCTCGTCGTGGATGACGAGCCGGCTCTTCGCCTGCTTGTGGGTGCTGTGTTGCGCGATGCGGGCTGGCACGTCATGGAGGCCGAAAGCGCCGAGGATGCCCTTGGCATGTTGCCCGATGCCGGACCGGACGTGGTCCTGCTGGACATGCGCATGCCCGGTATGGACGGCCTGGAGGCCCTTGGCGCCATCCGCGCCGCCGTGCCCGGTGTGCCGGTGGTGATGCTGACGGCCTACGGGACCGTCGGGTCCGCCGTTGATGCCATGAAAAAGGGTGCCTTCGACTATCTGACCAAACCCGCGGATAACGAGGAACTCAAGGCCGTTCTCGACAAGGCGTGGGACTACTCCCGCCTTGTGGCCGAAAACCGCGAGCTGCGGCAGGAGACGGGCATCAGCGAGGGCTTCATCGGCCAAACGCCGCAGATGGAGCGCGTGCGCGACCTTATCAGCCAGACCGGCCCCACCGAGGCCACGGTCCTCGTCATGGGCGAATCCGGCACCGGTAAGGAACTGGTGGCCGCGGCCCTGCACGACGTCAGCGCCCGCGCCAAAGGCCCGCTTATTAAGGTCAACTGCGCGGCGCTGCCCGGCGATTTGCTGGAGAGTGAACTCTTTGGCTATGTGAAGGGCGCCTTTACCGGCGCAACCCGCGACAAACCCGGCCGTTTTCAGTTGGCCTCGGGCGGGACGCTGCTGCTGGACGAAATAGGCGAGATGCCCCTTGAGCTGCAGGCCAAACTTTTGCGCGCCTTGCAGGAGCGCATTGTGGAACCCCTTGGCGCGGTGGGCGCCGTGCCCGTGGACGTACGCATCGTGGCCGCGACCAACCGCGACCTTGCCGCCGAGGTGGCGGCGGGCCGCTTCCGTGAAGATTTATATTATCGCCTGAACGTGCTGGAGATTCGCATCCCCCCCTTGCGTGAGCGCATGGATGACATGCCGCTGCTTGTGGCGCACCTGCTGGAAAAGCTGGGCCGCAAAAACCGCAAGCAGATGCGCGAGGTCAGCCCCCGTTTTCTGGAGGTGCTGTCGCACTACGCGTGGCCCGGAAACGTGCGCGAGCTGGAAAACGCCCTTGAACGCGCCCTTGTGCTGTCGCGTACCGATTCCCTGCGTGAGGAGGACCTGCCCCCGCAGGTGCGCGCCGGTGGCACGCCGGAAGGCATGCAGCCTGTTGCCGCGCCCACGCCCGCCGCGCGCGGTGTGGTGAGCGCCGCGGCCATGGACGCCGCCCAGCCTGCGCCCCGGCCTGCAGAAGATGCGTCCGGCTTTGGCCGTCCCGGTCCCACGTCCCTTGACGATGCGGAAAAGCAAGCCCTTGTGGAAGCGTTGGAGGCCCACGGCGGCCACAGGCAGAAGACGGCGGACGCCCTTGGCATCAGCCGCCGCACCCTGCAGTACAAATTGCGCAAGTACGGATTGACCCGGCGCGCCTAGCAGGCGCGCTAATGCGCATTGGGGCGCAGAGATGACGGCCGCTCCTTGCCCCCGCATCTTTCCCCGCCGCGCGGGCAGTGAAGGCCACCCGCAACAGGGGCCTGCATGAGCAGAACAGCCTGAATGGTTTTTGACAGGCGCGCCGAAGCCGCGCCGAATCTGCGCAGGAAGACGATAGAACAAAGCGCCCGGTCCATATGGACCGGGCGCTTTTGCATTGCGTAGTGGGGGCCGCTAGTCGTCCACGCCAAGGGCGGCGAGGAGTTTTTCCGGCGGGCGGCGTTCGGGGATGGTCTTGTGGGGGACGGTGCCGTCAATCCATGCCTTGGAGACGTACAGCCCGCAGTAGCATGAGCCGTATTCCTCAACGTCCGGGTCGCGGTAGACGCAGGGACAGATGATGTCGCGGTCCGCATCAAAGCCGCCGCTGGCCAATCTGCACGGACAGGCCATGTACCCGTAGCGGTCACGGTTATCCAGCAGGCTTTGCAGCAGGGGCATGGTCATGTCCATGTCCGGGTTGAAGTAAAATCCCTTGGCCTCCTGAATGGGCCCGAGGCGGGAGAAGAGTTCCTTGGCATCCATAATCAGACTCCGAGCAGGTCTTTGAGCTTGTCCTTGCGGAAGCCGACGACAACCTTGTCGCCGTCGATGACGATAGTGGGAAAGGAGACGGCGGGGTTGTGGCTGCGGACCTCGTCGATGCACTTGGTGCGCTCTTCGCCTTTGAGGTCGTCAACGTGGATGCAGTCGTACTCAACGCCGCATTCATCAAGAAATTCTTTTGTTTTTCGGCAGTGGACGCAAGTCGTAAGCGCGTAGACCTTGACGTGGCTGGCCATTGAAACCTCCGTGCCCGAAGCATGTGTGCGGTGTCGCAACGTGGGGGCGGTTGATGTCAGGTTGTCCTTCTTGTGTAAAAGCTTGCCAGTAGAAGGTCAATGGGGGACGCCGGGCTAGGCCAGTCCGCGTCTGGCACGCCGCTCCACCTTGGCCGCAAGCACGGAGCAGGCGCTGGTCAGCAGCAGGTACAGCACCGTCACGGTAATCCACGTTTCAAAGGTCATATACGTGGCGGCCATAAGCTCCATACCCTGAAAGGTCAGCTCCTGAATGGAAATGATGGAGACGATGGCGGAGTCCTTGATGGTGGAGATAAACTGCCCGGTCAGCGGCGGCACAATGCGCGACAGGGCCTGCGGCAAAATAACGCGGCGCATGCGCTGCCAGCGAGACAGCCCAAGGGCGTAGGCGGCCTCGTACTGCCCGCGCTCCACGGACTGGATGCCCGAGCGCACGTGCTCCGTAATGTAGGCGCCCTCGTACACCGCAAGGGTCATAAGCCCGGACAGAAAGGCCGAAAAGCGGTTCACCGGGGCGGCGGTGAAGGCAATGACGCCCTGCGCCCAGTCCGGTGCGGCCCGCACGAGGCTGTCCACATTCAGCGCCATGAGCAGCTGGTCCGACAGAAAAAAATAAAAGATGAACACCAGCACAAGGGGCGGCGTATTGCGCACAAGACCGACGTAGACCTTGCCCGTCAGCCGCCAGAACAGGCTGTGGCTGGTGCGCGCCAGCCCCATGGCCGTGCCGATGATGGTGGCAAACAGCATGGTCCACAGGCTGAGGCGGATTGTGGTGAGCAGTCCCTGCGTCAGCAGGCCGGGCACCCAGCCCTCCTGCGCGTCGTGGCGCAAGAGAAACTGGCCGATGCGCTCCCAGTGCCATTCGTAGTCGAGGCGGGTTTCAATGCGCCAGCCCATGTAGGCCACGCCGGCGGCGATAAGCGCCAGCAGAAGGACGTCAAGGACGCCGAAGCGGGTGGATTTTTCTGGAATCACGGTGGTGCTTTTGTGCGGATGGCGCGCCGCCGCCGAAGCGGCGGCGCGGAATGGCTACTGGAGCTGGTCCTGCCAGTCCATGGTGTTGAACCAGTAGTACTGGCGCTCCTGAATCCAGCCCTCGGCGCGGACCACGCGAATCCAGCTGTCGAGGAAGTTCAGGATGTCGATGTCGCCCTTGCGTACGGCAATGCCGTTGGGTTCGTTGGTGAAGGGCTCCTCAAAGGGCATGTAGAGTTTGTTCGGGTGCTTGATGGCTTCCTGCGCGGGCAGGGGGGCCATGCTCACAAAGGCGTCGGCGCGGCCGTTCAGGAGCTCCTGCACGGCCTGCGGCTCCTTGTTGAACAGCTTCATGCGGGCGTTTGGCATGTATTTCTTGGCGGCCTTGGCAGCCGTGGTGCCCTTGCGCGCGGCGATGGTGATGTCCTTGGAGTTGAAGTCCTCAAGGGCGGTGAGGCCCGGTGCGTTCTTTTTGTGCGCCACGATGGACATGCCCGTGCTGTAGTAGGGGATGGTGAAGTTCACCTTCACAGCGCGGTCCGGGCGGATGCTCATGCCGCCGATGAGCAGGTCGAACTTGCCGGCGAGCAGGGCGGGGATGATGCCGTCCCACGAGGTGGGTACAAATTCCACGTCCACGCCCATGTCCTTGGCGAGGCGGCGGGCGACGTCGATTTCAAAGCCGATGAATGTTCCGGTTTTATCCTTCATGGCCCATGGCACAAAGGTGTCCATGCCCACGCGCAGGGTGCCGCGCTTTTGGATGGTGGTCAGGGTGCTCTCCTCGGTGAGCTGCCGGGAGGTGTCCCCCGCGTGTGCCGCCACGGCAAACAGCAGAAGGACAAGGGCCATGAGGACCGCGCAAATGCTTTTGGCTTGGGTGTTCATCAGGGTCTCCTTTGCGGTGATGTGGTGCCGGACTACAGAATTTGGCTGAGGAACAGGCGGGTGCGTTCCTCGCGCGGGGTATCGAAGAAGACGTCGGTGGAGGCCTCCTCCACAATGCGTCCATCCTCCATAAAGATGATGCGGTCGCCCACCTCGCGGGCAAAGCCCATTTCGTGCGTGACGACAACCATGGTCATGCCTTCGCGGGCGAGGTCGCGCATGACTTCAAGCACCTCGCCGATCATTTCGGGGTCCAGGGCGCTTGTGGCTTCGTCAAAGAGCATGACGCCCGGATGCATGGCAAGGGCGCGGGCAATGGCCACGCGCTGCTGCTGGCCGCCAGAGAGCTGCGCCGGATAGCTGTCGCCCCGGTCGCCAAGCCCTACCCGCGTGAGCAGGTCCATGCTGGTTTGGGTGGCGTCGGCGTCGGATTTGCGGCGGACAAGGGTTTGGGCAAGGTTCACATTCTCCAGCACCGTCAGGTGCGGGAACAGATTAAAGGACTGAAAGACCATGCCCACGTCCTGCCGGATGGCGTCGCGGTTTTTCCGGTCGCCATTCAGGGGGATGCCGTCGATGACGATGTGGCCTTCGTCAATGTCCTCCAGCCCGTTGAGGCAGCGTAGCAGGGTGGACTTGCCCGACCCGGACGGGCCGATGATGACGACCATTTCACTGCGCATAACGCTGAGGCTGACGCCCTGCAGGGCGCGCACGCCGTTGGGAAAGGTCTTGGACACGCCGTCCACGGTGATGATGGGCGACTCGTCCTGTGCGCCGCGCTTGGCGGATTGTGTGGAGGTATCAATGAGCATGGGGCTCCTCGCTATACAGCCGGCGTTCAAGGACGGAGGCGACCCACGACAGGCTGATGGTGACGGCCAGATAGATGGCGGCCACGGTGAACCAGATTTCGAAGGTCAAAAACGAATCCGCAATGACCAGCTGGCCCTGCTGGGTCAGCTCGTATACCGCAATGGTGCTGGCGAGGGCGGAGTCCTTGACGAGGGACACGGCAACGCCCGTCAGCGGGGGCAGAATGCGGCGGATGGCCTGTGGCAGAATGATTTTACGGTAGGTATCAAAGCGTGACAGCCCAAGGCTGTATGCGGCCTCCCACTGTCCGATTTGCACGGACTGGATGCCCGCGCGGAAAATTTCCGATGCATAGGCTCCCTCAAAAAGGGACAGCGTGAGCACAGCGGCGGTAAAGGCCGAGATGTCCAGCACAGGAGCAATGACGAAATAGATGAAAAACAGCTGGATGAGCAGCGGCGTGTTGCGGATAAGCTCCACGTACCCCTGCGCCACCACGCGCCCCATGAAGGAGTCCGACAGGCGCAGTACGGCGGCGGTCAGCCCAAAGACAAGGGTCAGGCCAAGGCTGAGGCCCGTAATCTGGAGCGTGACCCATAGGCCCTGAAGGAGAGGCCCTGGTGTAAAGGTGCCCCCGGAGAAGGAATACAGATAGCGCGGCACAAGGTACCACTGCCACTGGTACCCCAGCCCGCCTTCGCCAAGGAACAAAAGCCACAGGATAAAGGCCCCAAGGCCAAGGAACTTGGCGATGTCGATGGCGGAGCGCCGCAGGGTTGGTCTGGAGAGGGTGGCCGTGGTCATGCCTGCGTCCCCCTGCGTTGCGGCGGGGACAGGCGGGGCATGATGCTGGCGGAAAGAGAGAAGACATGCCGCCCGCACGCGCCGGGGCGCGGCGCATGCAAACGTGGTGCGGACAAAGGGCGGAGCAGGGCGGCGGGGGAAGGCATGGGCTAGTGCTCCGTGTCCGCTATGGCGCACAGTTCACCGCCGGGGCCGTAAAAGACCACGGACGTCTGTGGCGCGTACTGCAAGCGCTGTGTCTGGCGGGTTCGCATGATGGGCATCCTTTCGGTATCGGCTTTTCAGCGTAGCAGAACCTGAGGCATTTGCAAACGCGGGGGCGCGTGTCCCCCGGCATCTACCCGCTATGGTCGTCCGGCGTGGGTGGGCAGGAGCGCTCCACCAGTTTCATATACTTGTGGAAGGCATAAATAAAGGCGTGCACGCCCAGCACCAGCCCCGCGCGTCCGTCGCGGAAGCCCTGCTTAAGGACGTACTGCTTCAGGAACTTGCCAAAGGCATGGGCCAGCGCCGTGCCGACACCGGCGCGGCGGCCTTTGGCCTGCATCTCGCGCGCGGCAAGGGAGGTGTAGCTGTTGATCTTGTCCAGATGCTCGGCAAGGTCGGCGTAGGGGTAGTGGATGATGTCGCCCTCAAGGGGGCGCGTCGCGGCCGTCGGGTGGAACTCCTCGTGCGGGAGCATGCCGCGGATTTCCACGCTGTCCAGCCGGAAGACGCGCAGCAGGCGGTCAGGATACCAGCCGCTGTGCATGATGAAGCGGTCCAGATACCACGAGCGGCGCGGGCACCAGAAGCCCCCCGCGCCCTGCGGGTCGGCAAGGGCGCTGAGGACGGAGGTACGCAGCTCCGGCGAAAGGAATTCGTCCTGATCAAGGGTGATAATCCATGGCGTTTCCACGTGCTCAAAGGCAAAGCGGAACTGCGGGATGGTGCCTTCCCAGTCGCGGTGCAGAATGTCCGCCCCCGCGGCTTTGGCGATATCGAGGGTGGCGTCGGTGCTGCCGGAGTCCACCACCAAAAGCCTGTCGCAAAAGTCGAGGCTGGCAAGGGTCTTGGCGAGCCACTTCTCGCCGTTGAAGGTCAGGATAACGCCGGTGATGTTTTGGTTCATGCGTGCTTTTGGGGGATGCCGCGCCGGCGTGGGGGTGCCACGCCGACGGGCAGTGAAAGAGTGTTCGTGAAGGGCCGCCGCGCGGAGGCGCTAGAAGTCCGGGGCCTCGGCTTCGCTGTCGTCGCCTGCCAGCTTTGCTTCAATGATGGCGATGGCGTCGGCCACCACGGCATCCAGCGGCTGAGAGGCATCCACAATGCGGAAGCGCTTGCGGTGCAGGGCGGCCAGCGTCAGGTAGCCTTCACGCACGGTGTTGTGAAAGTTCAGGCTCTCGGCCTCAAAGCGGCCCTCGGTGTCGCACTTCTGCTCCTGCATATTGCGCGAAACCGCGCGGCCAAGGCCGACCTCGGCGGGCAGGTCGAAGAGCAGGGTCAGGTCCGGCCACATGCCGGAGACGGCCACATCGTTGAAGCTGTGCAGCTGCTTGGGGTCCAGCCCGCGGCCGTAGCCCTGATACGCCACGGTGGAGTCGGCGTAGCGGTCCGAAATGACAATCTTGCCCGCCTCAACGGCAGGGCGGATGACTGTGGAGACATGCTGGGCGCGGTCCGCAAGGTAGAGGAACAGCTCGCTCGGGCCGGTCAGGTCCGTGCTCTCGATGTCGAGGAGCAGCTTGCGCAGTTCGCGGCCAATGCGGCTGCCGCCGGGTTCGCGGGTCAGCAGGACCTCGCGCCCTGTTTCCTCCAGATGCTTCTGGACGGCGCGCAGCACACTGGATTTGCCGGAGCCTTCTATCCCTTCAAAGGTAACAAACATAGCTGGTTGCTTTCCTCTTTGTCGCACTCGGGGCGCGGCTTTGGCGTGTGAAATGGGCGGTAGACGGGGCGCGACAGAGCACGCAGATACTGGCTCCAGCCGGTTTCACCGTCGGGGACGTCTTCCAAAGCGCCGGAGACGGTGTTCATCTTGGCGTCCATGTTGTCCGCAAAATGCAGGGCAAAGGCCTCTGCTGTCTTGGGCCGCTTGGGCGAGCCGAATTCCAGCTCGCCATGGTGGCTGAGGATGAGATGCTTCAGGTGCATCTTCAGCTCCGGCTCAAGGTCCTTGGCCTTCACGAGGAACGGTTCCAGAACGTCCAGCCCCAGCTGGATGTGGCCCAGAAGCCGCCCCATGTCCGTATGCTCCCGCGCGGGGCCTTCCGCGTATTCCCACGCCTTGCCAAGGTCGTGGAAAATGGCGGCGGCTAGCAGCACCTGCCGGTCCAGATTGGGGTACAGGTCGCAGTAGCTCATGCACAGGTTGCACACGGCAAGGGTATGCTCCAGCAGTCCGCCCGCGTAGGCGTGGTGGATGCTGATGGCGCCGGGAGCCTTCATGATGCGCGATTTGACCTCGGGCGCGGTGAGCACCTTGCGGCACAGGGTGCGCCACGGTTTGTGCTCCAAGTGGCGTTTACACAGGCGCTCGATGTCCGCCAGCATCTCTTCCGGTTCGCGCTCGCTGGAGGGGATAAAGTCGCCAATGCGCAGGCCCTCGGCGTCGGGGTCGAGGATTTTGACGGCATCGGCCACAACCTGCGGTTGGTCGCGGTAGGTGCCGACCTGCCCGCGGATGCGGACAACCATCCCGGCGGCAAGTTCCGGACAGTTTTGGCTGTGCGGCGAAAAAATCTTGGCGGGAACCTCTCCGGAGTTGTCGGCGAGCGTCAGGCCCCAGAAGGGACCGTTTTTTGCCTGCCCGAGTCGGGCTTCCGTCAGGACGAACACGTCGTCCACCGTCTGACCGGGGGAGAGGTCGTGCACGAAGGTCTGCTTTCGGGTCATGGTTCCGTCTTGTCGTGTCAAGGTGTCTCTCTATAGGGAGCGGCCCCGCTTTGGCTGTGCGGCCGCGTCATAGTCAATTGCGGCGGACGGCTGTCCCCACAGCACCGAGGCATAGCAGAGTCCCCGCGGGGGCGCAATGTGCGCGCCCGCCGCGCGCGGCGCATCGCGCCGGAGTTTTGGGCGTTTTTGTGGCTGGGGTCCACAGCTTTGGCGGCGCTGTTTCGCCGCGTTCTTTTGCCAGCACAGGCCCACGCCGGTCCCTGCGTTTCACACCGGGATGAGGGGATTTCCCCTTGGGCGTTGCGGGTCATCTGCGCTTGGGCTATCGTCGGCTGGACTGCGTCGGCGCAGCCGCGCCGACGGCCATCCGTTCACGTTTAACCGACCAAAAAATCCATGAATATTCTTCTTACCAACGACGACGGCATTCAGGCCCCCGGCCTCCGGGCCATCTACAAGGCGCTTTTGGACGCCGGGCACACCGTGCAGGTTGTGGCCCCCGTGTCCGAGCAGTCCGCCGTTGGACACGCCATTACCATCGCCATGCCCCTTAAAGTGAAAAACTTCAGGGAAAACGGCTTCAAAGGCATTGGCGTCTACGGCACCCCCGCAGACTGCGTCAAGCTGGGTCTGACCACGCTCCTCAGCGGCCAGCGCCCCGACCTTGTGGTCTCCGGCATCAATAGCGGCTGCAACGTTGGCGTGGATATCATCTACTCCGGCACCGTCAGCGCCGCCACCGAAGGCGTGCTGGAGGGCATCCGCGCCATTGCCGTGTCCTACGACGATTGGACGCCGCAGGATATGACCGGGCAGGCCAAATGGGCCGCAGACTTCATTGGCCGTACCGACTGGGACGCCCTGCCGCCGGATGTTCTGCTGAACCTGAATCTACCCAAAGGCCCCATCGAAGAGGCCAAGGAACTTGTCCTCTGCCCGCAGACCAGAACCTCCTACCGCGACTGGTATCAGGAGCGGCATGACCCGCGCGGCAGCGCCTACTACTGGCTGGAAGGCGAAATCCCCCACGAGCGCGTTGGTCCGGAGACGGACCGCGGCAAGCTGAGCGAAGGGCACATCACCCTGACGCCCCTGCAATTTCGTCTGACTGACGAGGCATTGCTCAAGCAGCTGGATGCCCTTGGCGTTCGTTGACAGCAAGCCCCTGACGGGACTATATAATAGTGGTTTCACAGTCAGTCCGCCCGGACCGGTAGACCGGTCCGGGTGGGTTTGTAGTGCGCAAGGCAGGGCAGTGTCCCACTGCTGACACGGCAAAAGAGCCTGAAAAAGCAGACGGTTGCCCGTACCCATATCTTTTATCAAAACAGGATACCGAGGAGGACTTCATGCCACTTACCGGACCCAAGGAGATGTTCGAGAAGGCGTATGCTGGTGGTCACGCCGTTGGCGCTTTCAACGTGAACAACATGGAGATCATTCAGGGCATCATCGCCGCGGCCGAGGAGGAGCGCGCCCCGCTTATTCTCCAGGTCTCCGCCGGGGCACGAAAGTACGCCAGCCAAGTGTACCTGATGAAGCTGGTCGAGGCCGCGCTTGTTGAGTCCGACCTGCCCATCTGCGTGCATCTGGACCACGGCGCCGACTTCGATATCTGCAAGGCCTGCATCGACGGCGGCTTCACCTCCGTGATGATCGACGGCTCGCATCTGCCCTTTGAAGAAAATATCGCCGTCACCAAAAAGGTTGTCGAATACGCCCACGACAAGGGCGTGTGGGTCGAGGCCGAACTCGGCCGTCTGGCCGGCATCGAAGAGCATGTTGTCTCCGAGGAAAACGTCTACACCGAGCCTGATCAGGCCGTGGAATTCGTTGAGCGCACCGGGTGTGACTCCCTCGCCATCGCCATCGGCACCAGCCACGGCGCATATAAGTTCAAGGGCGAGCCGCGCCTCGACTTTGAGCGCCTGGAGACCATCACCAACATGCTGCCCAAGTACCCGCTGGTGCTCCACGGCTCCTCGTCCGTGCCGCAGGAATTCCTCGACATGGCCAATGCCTTCGGCGGCGAAATCCCCGGCGCCAAGGGCGTGCCCGAGGACCTGCTGCGCAAGGCCGCCAAGTACGGCGTCTGCAAGATCAATATCGACACCGATATCCGCCTTGCCATGACCGCCGTCATCCGTAAGACCCTCACCGAGCAGCCCGCTGTGTTCGACCCCCGTAAGTACCTTGGCGCCGCACGACAGGCCGTTAAGGACATGGTGCAGCACAAGATTAAGAACGTGCTCGGCTCTTCCAACGCCATCTAAGCTGAGAAGGATTATACAATGGCAGTTAAAGTCGGTATCAACGGTTTTGGCCGTATTGGCCGTTTTCTTACCCGCCTCATCGCCAAGGACGAGAATCTCGAACTGGCAATGATCAACGCCCGTGCGGACAACGAGTCCCTCGCGCATCTGCTGAAGTACGACTCCGTCCACGGACGCTACGACGGTGAAATCGTCGCCAACGAAGAGGGCTTCGTCATCGATGGCCAGCAGGTGAAGGTCACCCGCCACGCCATCGGCGAGTGGACCTGGAGCGACTGCGACGTCGATATCGTCGTGGAAACCACCGGCCGCGTGAAGGACGGCAAAGGTCTCGCCGAGCACATCGCGTGCGGCGCAAAGAAAGTCATCATCGGTGCCCCCGGCAAGGACGTGGACCTCACCGTCGTGCCCGGCGTTAACGACGACCTCTACGACCCCGCACAGCACAACGTGCTGTCCAACGCCTCCTGCACCACCAACTGCATGGCCCCCGCCACCAAGGTGCTGAACGACACCTTCGGCATCAAGCACGGCCTGATGACCACCATCCACTCCTACACCATGAGCCAGCGCATCCTCGACGGCTCCCACAAGGACCTGCGCCGCGCCCGCGCCGCAGGGATGAGCATCATCCCCACCACCACCGGTGCCGCCAAGGCCGTGACCGCCGTCATCCCCGAGCTCAAAGGCAAGCTCGACGGCATGTCCATGCGCGTGCCCACCCCCAACGTCTCCCTCGTGGACCTCGTTGTGGAAGTGGAGAAGGACGTCACCGTCGAAGAAGTCAACGCCGCCCTCAAGGCCGCCGCTGAAGGCCCCATGAAAGGCAACATGGGCTTCTCCGAAGAACCCCTCGTCTCCATCGACTACGTGTCCAGCTCCTACGGCGGTATCGTCGACTCCCTGCTGACTTCCGTCATGGACAAGCGCATGGTGAAACTCATCATCTGGTACGACAACGAAGGTGGCTACTCCAACCAGCTCCTTCGCTTCATCCGCCGCGTCGCCAAAGACCTGTAAAAGGTCACCGCGCACCGCCGCGAATGAACGAGAATTCAAAAGGGAGGCTCCCCAAAGGAGCCTCCCTTTTTTTGCGTCTTGTGGGGGAATGTGTGGGTGGGGT
>NZ_JBUDSW010000019.1:0-23695 GCF_054921475.1 Desulfobaculum sp.
GTAGCCACACCCGGACGCGACATGCCGGAACCAATGCTCCCGGCGGAACGCACCACAAACAGCACCATCAAAATGCTGATGGGCACGGCAACAACGGCAAGGCGCTCCCAATGCGGACGCCCCCAGTCCCGCACCAGCAGCACCACGGGCGCGACAGCCATAAAGATGAAGCCAAAGCGGATGAATTCCCACAGGCCCGGCGCCGTCTCCACCGTGGGCTTGGCCAGCGTCAGCGACCACGGCAGGGAGTTCGCCACGTCGTTGACCTGCGCATTCTCCAGCCCATAGCGCACCGCGCCGAAGATGATGCTCCCAAGGGGGGTCAGAAACAGCACCACCGCCGCCATGGCTGCTCCCCCCACGGCAACGCGCGCCAGCAGAGCGCGTTCACTGCGCAGCGCGCCCCACAGGGCCATACCGCCAAGGGGAAACGTCGCCAGCACCAATAAGCCCCCCTGTCCGGGAGCAAACAGCACCAACGCCGTGCCAATGGCCACCCACGCCGCCAGCCACCACGACGGCGACAGCCGCCACCACAGGAGCGCCAATCCGCACAGCCCCACAGTGAGCACGGCGTGAATGCGCAGCAGGCCATCAAGGGGCAAAAAGATGATGCACGCCAGCGCCGGAATGCGGCCCGCCACGCGCGACACCGCGGCGTAGACGGGCAGCAGCAACAACAGCATCTGCATGTTGCGCGCAAGGAAGAACGTCCCGGACGAGCCATCGCCGAACAGGTCTGTGAAGAACATCTTGCAGTAGCTAACCAAGCCGCGAACGGGGTCAAAGTCCACATACGGCAGCGCGCCATGCTCCTTCAGCATCCACCACGGCAGCAACTGCTCGCCGGTGTGGTAGTCGCTGCGCTCCAGATGCGGAATCATACTCCCCGAGGCCTTCATAAAAAACACCGCCGCGCACACGCACGCCGGAGATAACGCGGCAAAGAGTCCGGCCCCCTCCTTGCGGCTGCGCAGGGTCACCCGAACGAGGTCCGCGTACGCCCCAGCCAGCATCACCGCCGTAAAGCCCTCCAGCGCATGCCCACGGGCAAAGGTGTGCTCCACGCCATCCACCATCCACGGTAGCGGGAGCAGGAGCAGAAGAATGCACGGCACAGGTATTTGTACGACCACAAGCAGCCATCGCAGGCGCCGCCGCACAGCCGCCCGCCGCCCGCCAATCACGGCGCTCAGGGCCGCGCTTCCCGCGCCAACCAGTCCGCCGGTGGTCAGCGCCGTCATCGCCTGCGGCGCGTGCAGGCCGGGCGCGGCAAAAAACAGCCGATCCGCCACCGCCATAACGCCCACTCCGGCGGCCATGCCCAGAAGCCCCACCACGGCCACACCGCCAACAGCCTCGGTTAGCGCCGCCTCATCACAGCAGCGTACCCGCCAGAGGACGATGCTGGTCAGCGCGCCAACTCCCAGCGCGCCCGCGGCCGAGGCATACAGCAGATGCTCCATGGCGTAGGTGAGCGTCACGCGCGAGGCCAACCACAACAGCGCGGGGACGGCCATCACCGCCAAAAGACCAGCATACGGCTGCCCAAGGCCGCGCCGCAGAGCCTGCGCGCCCGCCCACGCAAGGGCGGCAAACGCCGCAAGAAAGGCCCCCACGCCGCAGTAAAACGCCGCGTAGTCCCCGCTCTTGGTCCAGCCCTGAAAGGCCAGATTCCCCGCCACAAAAAAAGGATAGTCCACCGGCGCATCCAGCATGCGCCAGCCCAAGAACGCCGCGCCCGCGCCCACACACAGCGCGGCAAGGGCAAGCTCCGGCAATATGGCCCGCAGTCCGCCTGCCGCCATGCCTGACCGGTTGGGGGCTTCCCGGAGTGTTTCGGTCATGACCCTGCCTCCACCGTCAGCGCCCGGGGCACGGGCCGCACCATGGGCGCGAACCCGCGCGGCGCGTACATATCGCACCACGGCCCGCGCACCACCCGCGTCAGCGCGCCGGACTGCTCCAGTGCGTCCTGCATGCTCCGCCGCCCATTGCGCCACACCATCATAAGCGGGCCGTCCTCCTCCACATCACGGCGAAAGAGCACGGCCTTGGCCGAAAACAGAGCGTTCAGGCGCTCCACGTCGGCGCTGTCCTGCTGCTGGTAGAAGCGCTGCGTCCACGTCCGCACCGCCGGAAACGCGCCGGAAAAAGGATAGGCATACACCGCCGTATCCGGGCAGGCCTGCACCAGCATGTCCCCGGACTGGGCCGCCACCTGATGCGTGTTCGCAAGGTAGCGCGGGCTAATGCTCACGGGCAGAAAGGCCACCCGGCCAAGGCGGCTGTCCGCCCGCGCGCCCCACAGCGCCTCGCCGTACTCATGCGGCACCGTGTAGTTATCCAGCACACCAACCTTTTGCGGCACCAAGCGCTCGCGCCCAAAGTCGCCGCTCCAAAACGACGCCCCGCGCAGGAGCAGCAGCGCCGTCACAACAAGCACCAGCCCCGGACGGGTGGAGCGCGCGCCAAGGGCGAGAGCCAGCACAAAGGGGAACAGCACCGTCGGCAACACCATCAGCCGCTGGGGCGAGCGGAACAAATGCGTCACCGGGATATTCTCAAAGGCCCACATGAGCACCGGCGCAAACACGCCCTTGCCCACCGCCGCCACACCAACAGCCACAAGCCACGCCCCAACCAGCAAGCGCTCGCGCCTATCCAGCGCCCGGCCAAGGCCCACCATCCGCCACAGCACCACGGCAAGCACGCCGCCGGACGCCGCCAAGAACAGCAGCGTGGACGGATGCGCGCGCAGGAAGAAGTCGCGGTTGTTGTACCCCGCACCAAAGAAGGTCAGGTGCAGCGCCTGTGAGGTTCTGGGGATGCCCTCGGCCTGCAGGCTGTAGTCCTGCATGGTCACGCCAAGGCCAAGGCCGCTTTGCGTCAAAAACAGCGGAGCGAGGGCGTACATGCACAATAGGATGCTCACCCCGGCCACAAGGGCAAAGCCCGCCACATTGCGCCACGACAGCCACCACAAGCAGCACAGCGCAAAGAAGCCCCAGCACAGGACGAAATTCTGCGCCGATGGGAACACAAGGGAGAGGAGCACAGCCAGCGCCACCACATCCCCCGCGCCATAGCGCCCGGAGGTGAAGCACACCACCCGCCACACCACAAGGGGGAGGAGCGGCAGGGTCACATACTGCGGCACGGCCCCGCCGATGGTGATGTTGAAGAAAAACGGCGAAATGCCATACGCCACGCCGCCAAGCCACGCCGCCACCTGCACCCGCTCGTCCTCTGCGCGGCCCTCGCCCGCCGCCGTCAGCACGCGCACCAGCACATACCGCATGCTGAGCATGGACAGCGTCAGCACCGCAAACAGCAGCCCCTTGGACGCCACGTGTCCATCAAGCCCCAGCACCCCAAGCCCGCTGTACACCCACACGGGGAGCAGCGTGGTCAGCTTCATGCCCATCAGCCCGCCAAGGGCGTGCTTCTCCCATGCAGACGGCGCGCAATGAAAAATGTCCGCCAGATAGAACGAATACGGGGCGATGGGCGCGTCCCAATTGTGGCCCACCGTGCCCGGCTCAAGGGCGAAGCGCCACAGCGCACCCGCCGCCAGCGCGGCAAAGGCCACCAGAAGCAACGCGCGACGCCCTGCGCTCATTACCGCTCCCCAAACTTCAGCCAGCTGAGGGCGTAGTCCAGCGCCACCCACTCCACGGGGAAGGCGAACAGCTTCTTTTGCCAGCGCCACTGGGCAACCTTACACAGGCTGTAGTGGATGGCCTTGAGGAGCTTTCTGTTCTCAAGGATGCCCGCGCCCCGGTAGCCCCGGTAGGCAAAGTCGAACTTGGTCAGCAGGGTGATGGTGCGGATAAGGCGGAACATGGAGCGCTCAAAATGCGCCAGATTCTTGGGGTCGTTGTAATAGAACTCGCCCCACTCTTCGAGGGAGGCGGGTGGCGTGTAGCCTTCATCAATGCAGTTTTGCATCAGCGCCGTCCCCGGCAGGGGGGTGAAGGCCGAAATCTGCCCAATCCACACCTTGTCGTACATGTTGGAGCAGGTGTCGATAAGCTCAAAGGTCTGGCGCATTTCATCCACCGATTCACCGGGGAAGCCAATCATGAAGGACAGCCCGGCGTTCAGGTCGTTCTCGCGCAGAATCTCCACGGAGCGGATGACCTGATCCACGGTACTCTGCTTGTTGATGAGCTTCAGGATGCGCGGCGAGCCGGACTCCACGCCAAAGTTGATCCAGTCGCACCCGGCGCGGCGGATAAGGTCCAGAAAGTCCTTGTCGTACTTCACCACATAATTGGCGCGCGAGAATATGGGCCACTTGAGCTTTACCCCGCGCTTGATGAGCAGCTCCGCAATGGCGGCCACGCGCTTTTGGGAGACGGCGAACTCGTCATCGGTGAACCAGACCTGCTCCACGCCGTACTTGCGCACCACGAATTCCAGCTCGTCCACCACACGCTCCGGCGATTTGGAGCGCCACTTGCGCTTGTGGAACACCGGATCGTAGCAGAAGCCGCACTTGTGCGGGCACCCACGGCTTGTCTCCAGATAAATGATGGAGGGCTTACGCTGAAACTCCACATACCGCTCGGTTTTCAGGAAGTCGTAGTTGAGGAACGGCGTCTCATCGAGGTTCAAAAACGGCCTGTCCGGCGTGGAGACAACTTCGCCGTCCTTCGTATAGGTGATGCCCTGCACCGTGGACAGGTCGCCGCCATCCACAATGGTTTCCACCAGTTCGCAGGTGGTGATTTCCCCTTCCTGCCGGGTGACGATGTCCACCAACGGATGCTCTGCGGTCTGCTCGGGCAGAAGCGTCGCGTGTACGCCGCCAAAAACGATGGGCGTATCCGGGCAGCGCTGGCGCACAGTGGCCGCCATGGCAAGGGCGCTCTTAATCTGCGGACCGGACAGGATGGAGAAGCCCACAAGGTCGAACCCCTCCGGGTGGAAATCCGCCATGTCCTCCACCTGCGCGTCAAAGACCACGGCCTCGTGCCCGCGCGCCTTCAGGTAGTTGGCAATGGGAATGAGGGAATACGGGAACCGGTAGCCCAACAGCCGCAAACTCGGATACACCAACAGCACTCTCGCCATAACTCATTCCCCCACGGATTGCTCGGTCTGCGCCACATGCGCCACGCGGCGGGCGCCCCACGCCCGCACAAGTCCCCCGTCCAGCGCCGGAAACGTGGCCGCCACAAGGGCCGTTCCGGCTAGATAGTACATGGCCGTGGTCACAGGCGTTATCAGCGCGCGGCCATGGAGCACGCTGTCCAGCGCTGCCGCCACGGCCAAACAGCCGCCCAGCACCAGCGCGGCCGCCACAAACAGCCGCTCCGGCGCGGCAAACACCCCGCCCGGCCCTTCGCCAATACGGCGGTGGACGGCGCGTCCGGCGTGCCACACCACCAGCACCAGCGCCATCCCCCCAAGGGTGAAGGCGTCGTAAAAGGTGCGTAAAAAGATCACCTCGCCCCACGGCGCATCCCAAAACGGCACTTGCGTGCGGGCGCGCTCAAGGGACGGCCAATACGTTGCCGCGCCAAGCACCAGCCACGCGGCGGCCAGCACCGGGTCCGGAATGCGGGCGTACGCCGCCCCGGCCCCGCGCACCAGCCGTCCACGCCCACGCAGGGCAATGATGCCAAAGACCACGGCAAGGGCCACAATTCCCTGCATCTTGGACGGCCCCTGAGCGGCCAGCGCAGCCTGCGAAACATCGCCCGCGCCCCACGCCGGGGACGACAGCGCCACAGCCCCGCCAAGCCCGCGCACCAGCGGGGCGTACCCGCGCAGAGCGTACACGCCGCACTCCTTGGCCTCACTTTCCTGCCGCAGGGCGGCCATGGCTGGCAGAGTGCGGTCCAGCATCTCGCGGTTCTCCAGCCAGATGCCCTTGAGGCGCGAATGGTCCTCCACGTCGCGGCGGATGACGAGCTCATAGGCGGAAAACACCCCGCCGAGCATGGCGATGCTGCGCTCGTCACCCTCGTAGGCGGTCCATGTCAGCGCATTCAGGTACGGATACGCGCGGTGGAAGGGGAACACATGGACTGCCGTCTTAGGGCAACTCTGAAAGACAGGGTCGCCGCCTGCGGTTGGGCGTTGGTAGCGGCGCGGCAAATACTTCGGCGAATGCGACACCGGCAAAAACAGGATACGCCCACTGCGCGAGTCCACAGCCATATCGCCAAGAAAGCGCGCAAACTCCGGCGCGGTGCGGAAGTTGTCCATGGCGCTGTTGGTCGGCTCGTGCTCCAGCTTCCAGATGCCAAGGTCGCCGCCGTAAAAGGACGCGCCGCGCACAAGGGCCAGCGCCACAAGCACGGCGCACACCACTCCGCCCCGCCGGGACGAGCGCACATACCGCGCGCCAAGAAGCGCCACCACAATGGCAAAAAAGAGCGTCGGCAGCAGCATCAGCCGCTGGGGGGAGCGGAAGATATGCGTCGCGCCAATATTCTCATACCCCAGCATCATAATGGCGGCGAAAGGTCCCTTGCCCGATGCGGCCACACCAACGCTGACAATCCATAGCGTGATGAACAGCCGCTCGCGCCAGCCAAACTCCCGCCGCCAGCGCAGCACGCCCGCCCCGGCCATGAGCAGCAGCGGCGCCGCGCACGCGGCAAACAGCCACGGCGTGAGCGGAACGGCCTTCAGGAACAGGTCCCGGTGCTTCCATCCCGCGTTCAGCGCGGTCAGGTACAGGTTCTGCGCATGGCGGATGATGCCGCTGGCCTGCGCGGTGTAGTCCATACCTTCCACGCCGCCGCCAAGGCCGCCGCTCGCTAAAAACAGCGGCAGAAAGCTGTAGGCATTCAGCAGGCAGGTCAGTACCGCCGTGGCCGCACATGCCGCCACCAAACGCCACCGCCACCGCACCACCACAATGAGCGCAAACAGCCCCCACATGATGAAATAGTTCTGCACCGAGGCCACAACCAGCGAAAAGCACAGCGCCAGCCCCACCACGCGCGGCGCGGCGGGCCGGCCCTCGGCCAATTCCAGCATCAGCCGCACCATGGGCGGCAGTACCGGAAACATAAAAAACTGCACAAAGGAGCCCGTCACCACGGAGCCGAACATAAAGGGCGAAATGCCGTACAGAATGCCTGCGCAAAGGGCCACGGCCTCGGCGTGCAGCACGTCCATGCGCCGCGTGCTCTCACTTGTGCTCAGTAGCCAGCGGCACAGCGAGGCCATGCCCCACACGGAGCCGCCAATAAACACCGCCACCCACAGCTTGGTGGCAAGGTGTCCGTCCACGTCCACAAGACCAAAGGAGGAATACAGCGTCACCGGGATGATGGTGGTCAGCTTCATGCTCATCACCCCGCCAAGATAGTGCTTTTCCCAGGCGTGGAACGCACTGCGGAACACATCCGCCAGATAGAAGGAATGCGGGGGCACAAGCCAGTCGTTCAAATGCCCCATGCATCCGGGCACGAGCAAAAGACGCCACATGCACGCCACCGCCAAAAAGGCGGGTGCAAGGCGGATGAGCCACCAGAGTGCTGTGTCTCTGCGCGTCATGGCATTCCCATTTCCGGATGCTGCGTGTGAACGGGGCTAGAGGTAGCCAAGATCCTTCAGCCGCTGAATAAGTGCCGGGTCCTTGTGGATATCCGGCGGCACAAAGTCCGCATTGGCGTAGCGCGTGCGCAGCGCCGCGCAGCGCGACTGGGCGGCCACCAGCGCCGCATTCAGGCGGTACCCGGCCTCCCCTGCGCTGTCGGCAGTATTGGTGCGCTCACCGGGGTCCGCGCCAAGGTCGTAAAAGGCATAGCTCCCGGTCATGCGCCCACGGATGAGCTTCGCCCCGCCGTAGACCATGGCGTCCTGCGCCTCGGGCGCGAGCTTGTGGTTGAGCACCTCGCTGTACACCGGGCCAGCAGGAGCGCCGTCCAGCACGTGAGGAAGCAGGCCCGGCTCCCACATGCCATCGGCCTCGTACCCAATGCCCGCAAGGTCGAGGATGGTCGGCCCAAGGGCCATCTGGCTCACCGGCGTGGTCACCAGCCCATGGGGCATCCGGCCACGCATGCGCATCCACAGGGGGACGCGGATTTGCTCGTCCGTCAGGCGCTGGCCATGCCCCCACCCGCCACGGTCGCCAAGCTCCTCGCCGTGGTCGGCGGTGAGCACCACAAGGCTGTCGTCATAGCGCCCACTGCGCCGAAGCTCGCCAAAGATGCGCCCCAGCTGAAAGTCCGTGTAGCGCACCTCGCCGTCGTACATGGCTACAAGGTCCTCGCGGCGGACGGTTTTCTTGTCGCACTTGTAGCATCCCGCGCCGATGGAATAGCCTTCCAGCGCTTTGTAGTCGCCGTGGCCCGGTTCAAGGTAACCGCGGTAAAAGTCACGCGGTGGGCGGTATGGCGCGTGGGGGTCGATGATGTTGATGAAGGCAAACACCGGCAGGTCCGCGTAGCGTGCAAGCTGCTCGGCGTAGGCCTCAGCCGAATAGCGCGCCAGCTCCATCCGAAATTCCCGCCCCCCTTCGGGCAGGTCCACACTCTCGCGGATGTAGCCGTACTGATCGAACCCCTGCGCAAAGCCAAACGTCGGCGCCAAATTCCCCACCGTATACAGCCCAAGGGTCAGGTACCCTGCATCGCGAAAGCGTTCGGCAAGGGTGGTGAACTGCGGCCCTATGGCCTCCAGCCCCGGAATCAGTCCCTCATGCGCCACACGCTTGGACACCGCCATGTGTACCGACGGCGGCAGGCTGGTGAGCAGGGAGGCATAGCTTGGCCGCGTCCATGGCGCGGCGGAGTAGGCCCGCTCAAAGAGCGTGCCCTCGCCCATGTGGGCGTCAAAGACGGGTGTGGTTTTGCGGTGGTAGCCGTAGGCCGACATATGGTCGGCGCGGAGCGTATCGATGGTGACAAGGTAGACGCTGGGGCGCTGTAGCGTGCGCTGCGGCGTCAGCACCAAAGGATTGCCAATGACCACGCGCCCTGCGGAGGCCGCACCCTTCACCGTCACGCGCGCTGCGCCGCCAAGGCCGCCCACCTGCGCCGTCAACGTGGTGAACGTTCCCGGCTCGGGCGAGCATTCGCGGGTCACGTTGCCCTCTGGCGTATCGATGGTCACGCGCAGGTCCTGCCGCGGGGCGTCCTCCTCAAGGCCTATGGCGACCTCAAGGCGGGACCACCGCGCCGTGTGGAAGGAGCCAATATCCAGCGGCTGGCCAAGCTCCACCACGTGCGTGGGCATGGTCTGCCCGCCAAGGGTCACCTCGCGCACGCCCTCTCCGCCGGGGGCCATAAGGCGCTGGACGGGCGGGATGTCGCTGTCCACAGCAGTTATCCGGCACGCTGGAGCAAACAGGGAAGCCAGAGCCACACCACCGCAGCCCTTCAAAAAGTCACGTCGTTTCATGGCACTATCCACTTGCGTTGCGAAGCTCGGTGCAGTTGCACAGTCAGATGGAGCGGAAGGTCCAGACCAGCACGAGGTGCAGCGTGCGCGGCCACAGCCGCGCCAGACCAATGCCGTCTATCCGGAAGCAGGACGGCCCGATGCCGCCTGCGCGAGGGGCGCCCCGGTGTAGCGCTTTGGAACCGGAAGTCCCAACGCGGCAAGCACGGTTGGCGCAATGTCGCGCACACTTGGCGCTTTGGCAGCCAGAGGAACGTTGGAGCAGACAATGCCGGGCACAAAGCCCGGGGCGATGCAGTGGTCGCCGCTCCATTTTTTACGGTTGGCGGAGACCATCATCTCCGGGCAGCCGCCCACGGCGGTTTGCCAGCTGGAGCGGTATCCCGGACGGAAGCCAAGCACGATGTCCGGCGCGCCCGGCGCGTTGCCATACAGCTTTCGGCCGTCAAAGGCCTTGGCTACGGCCTGCTCGCCCGTCTCCTGATGGCGGAAGGATTCAAGGTCCGCCGCGATGCGCCGCACAAGCTCATCCCGGCGCGACGGGGGCACAACGCCCTCGCCCTCGCGCCCCTGCAAATTCACGTACACGCTGTTCAGCCCCACGGCGTAGGCCGCCGTCTGCGCCCAGTCCACATTGGCAAACAGCGCCCCGGCGTCCGGGTCCGCAGGGTCCGCCGCGCCCGTGAGCGTCAGGTGCCCTTTCGCCGCCAGCAGGCGGTTCACATGCACGGAGTGGCGGTAGGTGCTGAACCCATGGTCCGAGAAGGCGAGCAGCAGCGTCCTGTCGTCCACATCCTGCATTAGACGGGCAAGGCGCGCGTCCATGCGCTTATACAGCTCAAGGAGCACGCCGCCATAGCGCTTGGCGTACTGCTTGGAATACAGCGGATGCTTGGGGTCCAGCGCGGCCCAGAACATGTGCTGGATGCGGTCCGTGGTGAACAGCACCCCGGCCATGAGGCCCTCTGGCGCGTTGGCAAAGCCGTAGTCGAACAGCTTTTCCTGCTCGGTGAGCAGGTCGTAGCACAGGGTCAAAAACGTTTCGTTGGTCAGGCGGCCCTCGGTGAGGGCCTTGGTGTCCGCAGGGATGCCAAGGGTGGCGAAGTTGCCGATATTTTCGGCCAATTCGCCCGCATACCCTGCCGGACTGCTGATGGGAAAGGCCGGGTCCGCCGGGGTGAGGTTCAGCGGCGTCAGGTACAGCCGCACATGCGGGGCAGCCTGCACAAGGCAAAAGCGCCCCATGGCGCTCACCGTGCGGCCAAAGCCCATGTTGAAGGAAAAGGTCAGCCACGGCGAAAACGCCCCGGGCGCAAGGGTGAGGTCATGCTCGCCCGCCACAAGACGCACGCCGTCCGCCGTGCGGCGTATGGTCATGTCCACAGTGGCGGGCTTGGTACCGGTCAGCCCCGCCACCAACGGGCCGCGCACCTCGGTTTGCGCCGCCGCGCCGGAAAAGACCAGCCGGACCACCTTGTGCCCAGCCGGACCGCCATCGTCCGGGGCGTCCGTATAGAACGCATACCGGCCAATATTGCCCTGCACGTCAGGAACGCCCATGCCGGAAAGGAGCTTTGCGCGGCTCTTGTCCGGCGCGGGGAAGGTGACGGGCCATTTGAGCACTGTGGCCGGAATATCCGCGTCCGCCACATCCTCCCAGAAGGGGCGCGCCTGCACCGGATTCACGTACTCCGGCGCGCCAAAGAGCGCCCCGCCGCTTTGCTGTCTGGTGATGGCAAGGCGGGGGGTGTAGGACTCGGGGTCGCGCTCCAGAAAATCAAACATGCCGTGCTGGCCGGGACCAACGCCCGTGGCAATGCTCGTCCACGATACAGGCGACTGCGGCGGCGTGGTGGTAGCCAGCGGCGCGGCCTTGCCGCCCTCAAGGAGCGCCTTGAACGCGGGCAGCTCCCCGGCGGCGGCGTACTTGTGCACAAGGCCAAAGTCGATGCCGTCCATGCCAAGGAGCACCACCCGGCGATAGCCCTTCGGCCGCGCCCGCACCACGGCGGGAAATCCAAAGGACGCCATGGCGCCACACGCGGCGCACCCTTTCACGAACTGGCGGCGGTTCATCCGTGCTCCTCGACCTTGGTCGTCTCCGTGTCCTTCCGGCCACGGACTTTGCGGTACAGCTTGATGATAGGCCGAAACAGCACCGCCGCCCCAGCGCCCACAAAGGCCAAAATATACGCCAGCCCGCCAAACACGGCGCTGGTGGTTCCCGGATCCACATACGCCCATGCCGTCGCCGGAATCAGCACCACGCCAAGACCGGCCACGCACACTGCGCCTTGCTTCATACGATGCACCACGTCTGTTCCCCTTTGCTGATTATGCCCGGTCGTTCACATCCGCCGTTTCCTCCACAACGCCGACCGCGACGGCCTCTCCGCCGCGCTCCACAACCATGCGGCCCAGCTCGGGGCACCGCAGGAAGGGCAGGAACGCTACAGGCTTTTCCACCTGTATATTTCCTACCATAATATCACCGAAGAAAACAGCATCTCCCTCCTGCGCGCCGGTCCTCGCCCCTGCCGCGTCAAAGCTCATCCGCGTGGCAAAGGGGCCCAGCCTGCACGGCACTTCCTGATGCCCAAGGCGCAAAATATAGCCGTCATCGGTGCCGAGGGGCGCTTCACTCAGCGAGGCCAGACGCACCGCAATGCTGTCGCCAACGCTCAGCGCCACATCGGATAAAACATCCCCGCGCGCCGGTTCGGCCTCGCCCTCCAGCACCACGCCCACGTTCTCCCCGGGGCTGGCCGAGGCGATGACGCCTTCAGGAAAGCGCACCAGATGCGCCACCTGCGCCTCGCCCCCACCGGGCTGCACAGCAACGCGCGCGCCCGGTTCCAGTACGCCGCTGAGGATGCGGCCCACATGCACGGGGGTGCCGTCCATGTCGTATCTATCCTGCACCGGCAGGCACGCCGCGCCCGCAATGGGAGCAGGCAGGGGCTGCGCGTCCAGCGCCTCCACCAGCGCCGGGCCGCCGTACCACGGCATGCGGCGCGACTGCTGCGCCACATTGTCGCCCCGCACGGCGGAGACGGGCACCATGGCCGCCACCTCGCACCCAAGGCGCGCGGCAAAGTCGCACACGGCCTCCTCCACGCGGCGGAAGGCCTGCTCCGCGTAGTCCACGGCGTCCATCTTGTTCACGGCCACAATCCACCGCCGCACACCGATCATGTGCAAGATGGCAAGATGCCGCAGCGTCTGGTCGCCTATGCCCTGCGCCACATCCACAATGCCCACGGCCATGTCCGCCTGAGTGGCTCCGGTGACCATGTTGCGGATGAATTCCCGGTGCCCCGGCACGTCGATGAGCACATACTGCCGCACCGCCGTGGAAAAGAAGGTCTGCGCCGTGTCCACGGTGATATGGTCGCGCCGCTCCTCGGCAAGGGCGTCCATCACGCGGGAAAAGTCCGGCCCGCCGTCCTTGGCGGAGAGCTCCAGATCGTGCAGGCGGTCCGCATCCAGACTGCCCGTGTCAAAGAGCAGCCGCCCGATGAGCGTGCTCTTGCCGTGGTCCACGTCCCCGACCACCACCGCGCGGCCGGGACGCTGGCCGTCATGATTCATTCTGCGCGCTTCGGTCATTACAAGTACCCCAGTGAACGCAGTTTCTGCATGGTGAAGGCGTCCTCCTTGTCCTGCGCGCGGCCCGCGCGCTCGCCCACGCTGGTGTGTGTGAGTTCCGCGATGACGGCCTCAATGCTTGCGGCCTCGGACTCCACGGGGTTGCAGCAGGGCATGCACCCAAGGCTGCGGTAGCGCTTGCCGTCACTGACAAAGTACAATTCATTCAGCTCCAGCCCTTCGCGCAGGGCGTATTCCCAGACGTCCACTTCCGTGAAGCCCAGGAGCGGATGGATGCGCAGGTGGTGCGTCTCCTCGCTGCGGCTTTGGTACAGGTCCCACATTTCAGCGGGCTGGCGCATGTAGTCCCAGCGGAAGTCCTCGCCGCGCGGCGAGAACACGCGCTCCTTGGCGCGGATGCCGTGCTCGTCGCGGCGGATGCCCACCATCACGGACTCCAACCCCATGCTGGTCAGCGCATCGCGCAGGACGTTGGTCTTGCGCTGGGTGCAGCACTCCAGCTTGCTGGAGCCATCCGGGCGCGCGGTAACGCTGCCCGGACAGGTGAACACGCGCACGTCCAACCCCCACTCTTCGGCCCAGCGGTCGCGGTAGGCGTACATCTGCGGGAACTTGTACCCCGTGTCGATGTGCACCACAGGGACGGGGATGCGCCCCAAAAAGGCCTTCATGCACAGCCACAGGAGCACTGTGGAGTCCTTGCCCATGGACCACAGGATGGCCGTCCTGCGCGAGCGGGCGTATGCCTCGCGGATGATGTACACCGCGTCGTTCTCAAGCCGTGTCAGCCTGTCCATATGCACTCCGTTCAGCGTTTGACGAGTGGTTCGCCCTGCATGGTGTCCGGCCGGGTGATGCCCAGCACCTCCAGCACGGTGGGGGCGATGTTCTCCAGCCCCGCACCTTGCGTCTCCAGCGGCAGGTTCGACAGCAGAATTCCCGGAACATTCTGCGGCGCTTGGCAATGGTCGCCGCTCCAATGGTTCATATTGTCCTCAAAGACGCCCTCTCCCGGCCCGCCGAGGGCGCTCTCCCACGACACACGAAAGCCCGGCGCCATGCCCAGCACAAGGTCCGGCGCGCCGGATGCAAACGGGCCGCTGTAGACGTCCTGCCCCAGCGCCACGTCGCTGACGGCGCGCGCTCCCGTTGCCGGGTGGCGCAGGTCCATAAGCCGGGCGCGGATGTCCTCCTGCACCTCGCGGCGCTTCTCCGGCGGCACCATCCCGCCGCCCTCGCGCCCGCGCTCGTTGATGTACACGGCGTTGAGGCCAGCGGCGTAGGCCGAGGTCTTCTCCCAGTCCACACCGCGAAAGAGCGTTCCGTCGCCCTCCGCGTGCTGGGTGAGCAGCCCCTCGCCGGACAGCCACGTGTTGATGTGGAAGCTGTGGCGGAAGGTCTCGAACCCATGGTCGGAGCAGACGATGACCGGCACATCCGGCCCCAGCCTGCGCACCACCTCGGCAAGGATGGCGTCGGCGCGCTGGTAATAGTCGTCCACCACGCCGCCGTACTGCGCGGCGGCTGCGGCGTCGTGGAAGGGATGCGCCGTGTCCTTGTGCCGCCAAAACAGATGCTGCACCCGGTCCGTCGTGTCGAAAACAAACGCCAACACCCCGGACTGAAAATCATCCAGCAGGGCAAAAAACATCCGCCGCCACTGGTCCATAAGCTCGTCGCACAGGGCCAGAAAATGGCCCTCGCCGATGCGTAGTTCGCTGACGGCCTTGGTGTCCTCGGGCATGCCAAGGGTAAAGAAACTGCGCCCGCCGCCAAGGGTGGCCGCGAATTCCGCCGGAGCCGACAGCGGCAGATACTGCGAACGCGGGTCAATCTGAATAGGCGACACATACAGCCGGAATTCCGGCTCCACCTGCACCAACAGCATCCGGCAGATGCCCCACGCCTTAGAAAAGGGCGGCAAGGGGAAGCGTACCCGCAGCCACGGGCTCCACTGCCCCGGCTCCAGATGCATGGTGGAGTCCGGCAGATGCACGTCCACGCCAGTACCTGCGCGCTCAAAGGTCATAGCGACCTCGCTGGGCTTTGGCTTGCCAAGGGCCTGATACAGCGGCCCTTCCAGCGCGGCCTTGGCCTTGCCGCCGGAGAACGTGACAGGGCGCACCTTTTCCGCGCCGCTGCCCGTCAGGTCGGCATCGTCCGTGGAGTAAAAGAGATAGCGCCCAAGGTTGCCCTGAATGTCCGGCATGCCAAGGCCCGCCAGCATCCGCGTGCCATTCATGGGCGGGGGAAACGTCACGGGCCAGCGGATGACGGTGGCGGGCACCTTGTGCCGCGAGGCCTGCTCCCAAAACGCCACGCCTCCGCGCGCCGGGGAGTACTGCTTGCCCGGCGCGGCAAAGGGATTGCGCCCGGTCTTCTTGAGGATGGACAGGTCCAGCCGGTACTCCTCGGGGGAGCGGTGGACAAAGTCGTAAATGCCGTGGCCGCCGGGGTTGCATCCGGTGGCAATGGTGGACCATGCCACGGGCGACTGCGGCGGCGTGGTGGTGCGCACCGGTGAAAACGCGCCGCGCTCCGCCATGGCCGAAAACGCAGGGAGCCGCCCCTCGTCCATCAGCCGCTGCACTTCACGCGGGTCCAACCCGTCAAAACCAAGAACGACCACCTTGTCATGAGCCTGCACTGTGCTACTCCACATACCCAAGGTCCTGCAGGGCCTTGAGGTTTTGGTTGAGCGTCACGTCCAGCCGCGTGGTTGCGCGGCCCGCCTGCGCCCCGGCGCCACTGCCCAGCCCCCGGTACCACTTGGCGCGCCACAGGGCGGCGCGCTCCAAATCCGGCGCGGCCATGAGCAGACGCTCCTCGGCATCGTTGGCGGTAAGGCGGGTCCAGCCCTGCCCAAGGTCCATGACCACCTTGCCGTCCGCCCGCATAAAGGCGACGCGCTGGGGGGCCTCGCGCGGGTCAATCTGCGCAAAGGCCACGCCCTGCGGCGCCCGCCCATGCGCGGCAAGCAGGCTTGTCCCGCGCAGCAGTTCACTGCCCGCGCCCTCCACAAGGTCCACCAGCGTGGCATAAACGGACACCGTCGACACCGGCCCCGCCACTGTGCGGGTTGCTCCGTCAAAGCGTCCGGGCACATGCACGATGAGCGGCACGTGAATTTGCTGGTTGTACAGTGACGAACCGTGCCCATACACGCCATGCTCGCCAAGGGACTGGCCATGGTCGGCCAAATACAGCATCGCCACCCCGCCGTCGGCACCGTCCGCGCCGTAGCGCGCGTCCAAGGCATCAAGGAAGGCGTCGAACTTGGCGTCAAAGTACATCCACTTCATGCGGTAGCCGTCGCGGAAGTGCTGGAGATTCTCCGGGGCGTACTGCTTGCCGGTCTTCATGGTGGGCGGGGTGCCGCGAGGTAGCGGGTCCGCCGCCGCCATATCCCGCGCCTCATCCAAAAAGGCCACAAGCTGACGCGAGCGCGTATGCCGCGCCACACTGCGCACGGTAATGGTCCCGCTCACCGGAGCGTCAAAATGCAGTTGCAGCACCTGCGGCCCGGTAAACGCCTCCAGCGGCACGTCTACCGCGTCCGGCCCACCGCGCAGCATGTGGGAGACATTGACGCGGAAGGTCACCTCTGCGCCGTCCTCGGCAATGGGGCGGGCCTCAGCGTACAGCTGGCTGGAGCCATCCTCGCGGAAGAGGTTCACCTCCACATGCGACAGCGCGCCGCGCATGGCCGCACTGCCAAACTCCACCCGCACGTCAAAACTCCGCAGAACCACATCGTCATCAAAGGGCACCAACCCGCCGGGGCCCGTGCCCATGAGCAGGCGCTGCGCGCCGTCCACGGTGAGTGCGGCCTCCTGCGCGTTCCACTCAAAGGCGTCGGACGCGCCCTTGTAATTGGTCAACATCATGTCCTGCCCCTGCCGCACCCGCGTCACGGTGCCCATGTCGGCAAAGGGCTTCTTGCCAAGGTGGCGCATGTACTGGACAAGGCTTTCCGGCTTGTCCATGCAGTCCGACACCACACGCCCCACCGCATCCGGGGAGTGGGTCTCCATGGCCTGAATGAACACAAAGGCCGGGCGGCCATCAGCGTCGCGGCGGGCCAGAATCTCCTCCGCCGCCGTGAACAGCTTCTCCCCGTGCATGATGCCGAAGTGATAGATGTATTCGTCCACATAGAATTCCAGACGCGGAATCAAATACGGATTGGTGGTGACGCAGTAGGTCCGGTAGCCATGCGAACGCATGTAGGCAAACAGGTTTGATGGCTGGGCCGGATAATAAAAGATGGGGAACTCCGCCAAATGCCGCCCGTGCAGCACGGCGTTGGTGGACGGCGTCGTCGTGTTGGAGGGCGAATACCCGTGGGTAAAGGTCAGGGTATCCGGCCGCGCCATAAGCCGCGCCAACCCGCGCCCGGCGCGCATGACGCGCTTATCATAGGCGGTCTGCGCGCGCAGGGAATCCGGCACCACCACCACGATGTCCTGCGCGCGGCCAGGCGCCGCGGCAGGGACAACGCCCGTCACGCTCATGCCCGACACAATGCCCACCCCGGCGGGAAGGCCCGGCTCACCGCCCTCGGCCTCGGCCCGCAGCACAAGGCGCACCCGCTCGCCGGGCGCAACGCGCAGCGGCACACGCACGGTGCGCATGGACCACGGCGCGCCGTCCATGTCCTGCGCAGGGTCAAAGCTCTCGCGCCACAGGGAGGTTCTGCGCCCGCCCCGCTCCGCCAAAAGCTCCAGCGTAACGGGATGAAGCGCGCCAAGGGGCACGGCGCTCACGTCCATGCGCACCTCGCCGTCTCCGGCAAGGGTCACGGTCTTCGCCATCTCGGCCCCGGCGGCAATGAGCAGCGACGGACGCACCGTGCTGTGCTCCCCGTCAATGGAGGACTGAAAGAATGACGAATTCACCCCGCTGTCCCCAAGGGGCAGCATGCCGCCGGGCAACGTAAACGAAGCGGCATAGGGATAGAAGATGCGGTCCAGAAAGAGCGCCACAGCAACGGCGCGGTCATGCATGGCGGCGTCAAGGGCCACGGCGCTCACGCTTTCAACGCGCAGGTCATTGCGCAGCAGTTCCGGCGTGGCGTGCCAGCGCGGGGCGTCGGCTCCGGGGTCGAGGGGGACGCAGATACTGCGCGCCTCGGCCGGCGCCGCAGGCAGAAACATCTGCCGCTCGCGCCCGAGGAGGGTGTAGCTCAGCGTGGTGGGAAATGACGCCGTGTAGGCCACCTGCAGGACGACGGCCTTGTCGGCGTGGCCCTTTCGCGCGGCGACGCAGGCGGCGGAAAAATCCTCGGCAAAGGCGGTCCAGCCTGCGTTGCGCATGCGCTGGACGGTGTCTCCGCCAGCGGCCACCGGCCCGGCGGTCCCAAGCACCTGCGGCGAGCCTGCGGCCACTATGCGCGTCGCCATCCTATGCAGGGCCGCTGCGTCCACGGCCTGCATCTCTGCCCCGCGCACGTCCCAGTCGCCCGGCCAGTCCTGCGTCACCATCTGGCGCACGGCTGGCGAAGCACCGCACACGCCCGGAAGAAGCAGCATCACAACGGCAAAGAGTACAACACAGCGCCGCATTATTTCGACTCCTTCAGCGCGCCGGGCGCTGGACAATGGGTGCGGTCCTCCGGCTCGTCCCACCAGCCAAAGAGGATGCCCCGAATCATACGCAGACCAAGGCGGAAGGCGACCATGGCATTGACGTTGCCGCCCTTGCTCAGCCCCACCCGGCGATAGAACGTCACCGGGCACTCCACAATGGACAGCCCCGCTTCAAGGGCCTTGTCGATGAAGTAGGCGTTAAACTCCAAATTGATGCGGTAGAAATCCAGCCCGTCCAGTAGGCCGCGCAGGGCGTCGTTGCGGCACATCTTGTAGGTGGTGCCCACGTCGGACAGCGTGCACCGGCCAATGTGCTTCATCTCCAGCATCTTGCCCACAAAGGTGTTGCCGTAGTGGATAAAGGGGGTCACCTGCGTGCCCTCCTCCTGGAGCTGGTCCACAGTGCGCGTGCCCACCACGATGTCGCAGTGCGGCAGATAGGCAAAAAACTTGTCGATATCCGCCGCGCGGAAGGTCATGTCCCCCTCGCACAGCACGGTAACGGCCGTGTCGTCCCACTTGAGGCCCTCCTTGAGGGCGCGGTGCACGCACGCGCCGTAGCCCTGCACGCACTCGTTGTAGGCAATGGCGCCAGCCTCCTTGGCGCGCTCCAGCGTGGCGTCCTTGGAGTTATTACTGATGACGATAACGCGCTGTACCGCCGGATGGGTAAGGAAGTCCTTCACCGCCGGGCCGATGGCTTCCTCGTCGTTATAGGCGGTGAGGACCACGGTGCAGGTCTGCTCGCCAAGGTCGTCAAACCGGACGGTGCCGCCGTTTTTGAACCGCGGGCGAAAGACGTAGATGTCCACGCAGATAAAGAACACGCCAATGATGGCCGGGATGCCGCTGTACAAAACGATGGCGCGGTTTATCCACGTCAGCGTGTCGTTGTGCGGAAAGAAAATGTTGCGCGGAAAGCCCAAGGCCACGCCAATGACATACATGGCCAGCGCCACGCCAAAGAGCACAATGCCATACAGCGCCAGTGGTACCCGTCTTGCCCGTTTCCGGTCCGTCATGAAGACTCCCCCTGAAGGGTTTCCCAAGCCGTGTCGTCACATCACCCCACCCCGGCAAAGCGTCCGGTCAGCCCATGCGCCACGCCGCGGAGCGTGGCCCACGCAATGTCCGGCCGCCGAAAGCGCAGGGACTGCGCCACATAATACCCGGTCAAAAGCGGCATAAAGCACACAAGAAACACCCCAAAGCCCACGCGGCTGGCGTTTTTGCGCATAAACAGCACCCGGTTGCGCGAGACAAGGTACCCCCGCCCGGCGTTGCGCAGGCCGATGGCGTTTTGGATGCGCTGGTCCGCGTCGGAAAAGTCCGCAATGGACAGCTTGTGCCACGCCGTAGCTCCGGGCACCACGCGCACCTCGTACCCCGCGCGCAGCACGCCCTCGGCAAAGTCCGACTCCTCAAAAATGATAAAGAACCGCGTATCGAAGCCGCCCACGGCGCGGAACACCTCGGCCCGCACCATGAAGGCCGTGGGAATATGCCCCGTCGGGTACGATGTCCCCCGGTCCGGCGGCGTGGTCAGATACGTGGTACGCCCGGTGACGAGGTCGATATCCGCCCCGGCAAACCACACGCGGTCCGGCTCGTCGTAGTAGTTGATGACAGGCCCGGCCATGCCGCACTGCGCGTTGACCACAAACTCGCTCACAAGGCGCGATATGGCGTCCGGGGCAACGGTGGCGTCGCTGTCCACAAAAAAGAGAAGCTCCCCTGTTGCGGCCTCGCCCCCGGTGTTGCGCGCCAGCGACGCGCCGCCGTTGTGCGGCGTGGCAACATAGCGCGCCTGCGGAAAACGCTCGCGCACCATGGCGGCGGTGTTATCCGTGGAGCAGTCGTCCGCGACCACGATTTCAATGGAGCCATAGTCCGAGGCCTGAACGGACCGGATGCACTCCTCAAGGTCGCCCGCGCGGTTGTGGGTCGGGATGACCACGCTCACCAGCGGCTCAGCCATTGTGTCCTCCTGTGCTGCGCGCGGACGAACCATCGCCGGCGGCCACGCCCGTTTCTCCGCGCACGTCGTACACCCACGCCACGGGCACCCCATCCACGGTAAAGGTCTTCACCGGGGCAAAGCGCTCCTCAATCTGCTTGCGCAGACGGTTGTGCCCCTCGCCGGGGAACATGCCGGGATAGCGGAACAGGCGGTGCACCACCACATGCGTGGCCCCGCTGCGCTGGAGGGCGTCAAAACCCATGCGGCGGCTCGTCTCATCAAAATAGGGGAACCGGAAGGTCAAATCCCCAGCCCCAAAGCCTTCAAGGGGATAGATGGACTCGTTCTGGGGCATGCCCTCCTTGTCGCGCGCGGTGAACACGGCGCTTCCGGCCAGAGAGCGCGGCACATTGACGCGGCTGGAGTACATAAAGGCATTGGGCTTGGTGCCCCACACCCACACCGTTGCGCCGGGGGGCGCGACCTTATCCACGTACTCAATGGCCTTGCGCTGTCCCACGCCGCTGTCGGCCACGATGTAGTCCTCGCTAGCACCCTGCATGCCGCCCACAAAGGCGTTGAAGTAGTCCTTCTGGTGCGGAAAAACGATGGCGTTGGAGGCAATAAGCCAGCCGCCGCCCACCACCACAGCGGCAATGGCCACCACCCGGCGCAGGGCGTCCTGCCGCCGCGCGGCCCACGCAAGCAAGCGGTCCACGCCGTAGCCGCCCATGACGGCCAGCGGCACAAAAGCGGGCATTATATGACGGTAGCCGCCATGCTTGCCCTTGCTCAGGGTGATGATGCCAAAGGTAAACGCCACCCACAGGGCGAGGAACCAAAAGTCCCGCCGCCGCTCACGCCACAGGGCCACCCCGCCGCCAAGCATGGCGATGAGGAACGGTATGGGCGTGCAGATGGCAAGGTAGACAAAATAGTAGTCCGGCCCCAGTTCTGTTGTGCCCTTGTAGAACCCATGCCCCACAATGGTGAACTGCACGGCGAGGTTCTTGAAAAACAGCGTGGGGTCCGTCCACAGCCACGGCCACACCGCGTACAGAACCAGCGGCGAAATGGGGAACCAGAGCAGCGCCCTGCGGTTGGCAGACAACCACGACAGCGCCGCATCGCGCCCATTGTCCCGCACATACCACCACGCCAGCAGCAGCATGTAGGTGGCGATGACAAAGCCGATGCTCCCGGAAAAGAGCTTGGTCCCGGCGGAAAAGCCCACAAAGACGGCGGAGAGAAAATACAGCCGCCACGAGCCGTCGCGCAGGGCCGTCATGAACAGATAGGCGGCCACGGCCTGCGTGGCGACCATGCCAATCTCCAAATACGCCACACTGCCCATTCCCATGAACGGCGGCAGGGCAATGAGCAAAAACGCGCTGAACATCCCCGCGCGGCGGCTGCCAAGAATCCGCTCGCCCCAGCGCCACGCCACAAAAATCACCACAAGGGCCGCAACCACGCTGGGCACGCGAAAGGCCATCACCGCCGCGTCGCTCTTCAGCAGGCCCGCCGCCTGCGCGGCAAGTTCGGCCATGGAGCCGGGCAGGCCCGTCACCGCAAGGTTGACCAGCACATACAGGGCACACGCCCCGCCGTAGAAATACATCATAAACGGCGGGTGGAACTCAAAGCTCCAGAACTGCGGATCAAAGGTCAGGGTGGCGAAGTTGCGCAGCGCCGTTGCGCCGCCCACAACGTAGGTCAGCTCGTCGTAGAGCAGTTCCACATGCGCGGCGAGCACCGTCAGCAGCAGCCCCGCCACGGCCAAGGCAAGCGCAAGGGGGCGGGCGTCCGGGGAGCGGCCAGGGTTACGGCGTTGGCTCATGGTCTGCCTCCTGCTTGAGGGGTTCGCTCACGCGGGTCCACTGCTGCGCGCTGTCGTCATAGCGCAGGATGGGCCGGGCGGGATTGCCCGCCACCACCGTGCGCGGCGGCACGCTGGAAAGCACCACGGAGTTTGCCGCCACAACGCTGTTTTCGCCAATTTCCAGCAGTCCGCCCGAGGCATGCACCACCACATTGGCGGCCAGCCATGCCCCGCGCCGGACCACCACACGCCCGCCGGTCTTGATGCCCTGCCGCGACACGGGACGCGTGACGTCCTCGTAGGCGTGGGCATGGTCCAGCACGGTGACGTTGGGGCCAAAGAGCACGTCGTCCTCAATGTCCACGCGATTTGCGGCGGCAAGGGTGCATCCCGGCCCAACACGAACGCCGCTGCCAAGGCTCAGGTAGGCGCGGGCATCAGGGCGCGGCATCTCCACAAGGGGGACGCACAGCCAACTGCCGCGCTGCACCCACACCCTGTCCCCAAGGGCGATGAAACGCGCGCCGTCCACACTGCACGTGGGGTCCACGATGACCCCGCGCCCGCAGGAGCGGAAGCGGTGCCGCAGCGCCCGGTGAATGCGCGCCCACACCATAAGCCGCAGGCCCTTGCACGCCAGTTCGCGCAGGGTGTAGCCCTGCCCTAAAAAGTACGTCAGCCGCTGGCGCAGGGTGCCTTCGGACGGATGCGTAATGGCGCGCATGTCCTGCTCCGGCGCGGCGCTCTGCGCGCCATGGCGCTGGGTCATGACCTCACCTTCATCCATCACCACCTCCGGGGCGCACTGCGCACAGGAAGAATTGCCCGGCCATGGGCCGGATGGGACTGCGCAAATACAGCCGCACCAGCCACGGGGCCTTGGGCAATCGGCTCTTCATGGAAAAGGGCAAAAAGCGCGGCTCCACGCGCTCCACGGCAAAGGCCAGACTCTCCAGCCAGTCCTTCATCCCCGCATCGGTAAAGATGAGGCGGTGGGTGTAGTCGTCAAAATAGGAATCCGCGCAGTATTTGAAGTTGGGCTGGATGACGAGGAGCCGCCCGCCGGGCCGCAGCACGCGGTGGATTTCCCGCGCGCAGGCCTCGAAGGTGTCGCGCTCCAAGTGCTCAAAAAAGTTGCTGGCCAGCACCACGTCCATGGAGCCGGACTCAAAGCGCGACAGGTCCGTGGCGTCGCCCACATGCGCGGTGATGCCCTCGTCGGCGTAGCGCCCCACGTCCGCGAACAGGTCCATGACGTGCTTTTCGCCCGCAGGCACGGCGTTGATGAATTCGCAGTAGCCGCCGCCCACCTCCAGCACCCGCGCCCCGTCCGGGACAAAGGGC
>NZ_JBUDSW010000020.1:0-23196 GCF_054921475.1 Desulfobaculum sp.
GGGTGACTGTTAATCACTAGGTTGGCGGTTCAAGTCCGTCCCGGGGAGCCAGAGAATTCAGCCCTCACCATAATGGTGAGGGCTTTTTTCATGCCTTCTCGCTTTTGCCCCGCCGCCTCGCCATCACCGCGCCATCCGTGGTACAGTGGACGTTCACTGGAACCTGCGGAGGTACCGCGCAATGTATCCACGAACCCTCGGCATCTACTCCAAGGCCGCCGCCGGCAAAACCGGCATGGGCACGACCCTGTCCGACAAGGCGTCCAGTACCTACTGGTACGCCCGCCGCCTGAGCGATGACACCTACGAAGTACAGCCCCTCAATGAAAATAACGTCCCCTCGGGCATGCGGCATGAAGTCTCCAAGGGCGACTTTATGCGCGACTTCACGCCGGAGCCGGGCTTCTATGAGCAGCGCACCCTGCCCCAGCTGAAATCGCTGCAAAAAAAGCTGGAACTTGGCGCGCAGTATCTGGACAAGCGCCTCTTCGGCCCCGCCGAACGCGAATTCCTCAAGGCCACGATGATTGATGAGGAAAACGTGGAGGCCAACCTTGGCCTTGGCACCGTGTACAGCGAAAGCGGCGATGCCCAAAAGCTCAAGCAGGTGCTGGACATCCTGCTCAGCAAGGACGAGACCTTTAACGAAGAGCAGCGCCACATGTTCAACACCTTTGGCATCAGCCTGCGCAAGCAGGGCCTGCACGAAGAGGCCATCGCCTACTATGCCAAGGCCCTCGATTATAACGACGGCGACGAGAACCTGCACTTCAACATTGCCCGCGCCTACTACGCCCGCGGCGAGCCAGAGGACGCCGAACTCACCGAAAAGCACCTGCGCCGCGCCCTCAGCCTGCGGCCAGACTTTACCGAAGCCCAAAAGTTCCTCAAACTCTTCAAAAACTAGCCCCAAAAACACGCGGGCCTTCTCCTGCCGGAGAAGGCCCGCTTTCGTCTACTGCTTCAAGGGGAACGGCTAGTCGTCGCTACGCTGTCCTTCTTCCTTCAGCTGCGCCACAAGGGTATTCAAGGTCTCGGCCTGCTCGGCAAGCTCGCGCAGGGCCTCAACGGTTTCACCCACGCGCTGAGCCGTCTCGCCAGTGATGACGTTGACCTCTTCGATGGACTGGTTAATTTCCTCACTCGCCGCGGACTGCTCTTCCGCCGCGGCGGCGATGCCCTGAATCTGCTCGGCGGAGGATTCCGTCTCCTGCACGATTTCGGTCAGCACCGTGCCGGACTGGTTGGAGTACTCCACGGCCTTTTCAAGGTCGGTCAGCGCCCGCTCCATGGAGCTGACGTTCTCCTCGGCCACCCGCTGGATGGCGTCGATGGAGTCGCCCACTTCCTTGGTGGCGCCCATGGTCTTTTCAGCCAGCTTGCGCACCTCGTCAGCAACAACGGCGAAGCCGCGGCCTGCCTCGCCAGCGCGCGCCGCCTCAATGGCCGCATTGAGCGCCAGCAGGTTCGTCTGGTCCGCAATGTCCGTGATCACGCTCATGATGTTGCCAATGGCCTGCGCCTGCTCGTCCAGCTGGGCCATATTTTCCTTGAGCTGCTCGGCCTGCTTGTAGGTGGTGTTCATGGCCTCCACGGAATGGTTGACCACCTTTGCGCCGTGCTGGGCCTTTTCGCGCGCCTCTGCGCCGCGCTCCGCGGCGGAACCGGCGTTCTGCGCCACTTCCAGCACGGTGGCGTTCATTTCTTCCATGGCTGTGGCCGTGGTTTGGATGCGCTCCTTCTGCACATCCGCGCCCTGACGGATATCCTCGGACTGTGCGGAGATTTCCTCGGACGCGGCGGAGATGCGCGTCACCACCTGCTCCAGACTCATGGCCGCCTGCAACAGCCCCTCGGCCTTGGCCCGGGTGGCCTCCTTGCGGGCCTCTTCGGCCTCGCCCATGGCGACCTCTGCGGCGTGGGCCTTGTCTTCAGCTTCCTGCGTCTTGCGGGTAATTTCCTCAATATTCTGGCGCAGGGTTGCGGCCATGGAATTGAGGGCCTCACTCAGTTGGGCCGCCTCGTCGCGGCCGCGCTCGTCCAGATGCACGTCGTACTCGCCATTGGCGATGCCAGCCGCGGCGTCGGTCGCGGCCTTGATGGGCAAAACAATTGTCCGGATGATGAGGAACAGCGCAGGAAGAATACCCACACCGAGGCCGATGACAATGATGATGACGATAAAGCGCGTGTTCTTGGACACCACGTCATCAATGTTTGCAGAAATGCGCTCTTTTTCGCGCTGAATGTTGTCGATGTACACACCGGTACCTATCCAGTAGGGGGTACCGGGGACAGGTGTGGCGTAACTGATTTTCGGCTGTTCGCCAGCGCCGGGTTTATCAAAGACGTACTGCACGTAGCCGCCGCCCTTGTCTGCCTCCTTAGCCATTTCCTTCAGGTAATACTTGCCGGTGGGGTCGCGCGAGTCGCCGCGCTCCGTGCCCTCAAAGTCAGGACGGGTGGGATGCACGACGTTTGTCGTGCCTTGGTACACGAAAAAGTAACCTGATTCATCATCTTCGAAGCGGATGTTTTTGAGCGCCTTGCGCATGAATGCGGCGGCTTCGTCAGGAGACTTGCCCTGGAGCGTATCGCCAAAGGACCGGGCCAAAGAATTTGCGGCCACGGAGATTTTGGTCTTCTGCCCCCGGAACATGATGTTTTGGACTGCCTGCGTGCTAATTTGCTGCACCTTCGAGGAATTATACATAAAGGCCAGTATAATTCCGACAATGAACAGCACCATCACACACATGACGATGGTTATTCGCACCCCTATAGACACTTTGCGCAGCATGCCGCTTCCCCCTGTAAGTGGTTTGTTCCCTAGTATTACATATACCGCGTCGACCCTTCTGCCACAACGTTTTTCCTGTTTTTCACCACCCCCCAAGTCACAGATGGCATACGTCTTTGTTGCGCCATGTATTATTGATAGCGCAATATAGAACAGACGCAGATTCTTCCCTGCGGCATATCACCACCCGCCAAGCCCCTCCCCGCGTGCCATCCGGCGAATCCCGCCACCGGAGCGCGCCAGTTGCCACACACGCGCGTCACACAGCGTAAGGTGCCGTTTGGCGAGGAGTTCTCACAGCTTATGACAACCACTACACATATTTTGTTACAATCAGGTTACAACCGTCACATTCCGTTGCAATTGAACAACTTTCACCCCTTTTGGTGAATTCCTTGCCCCGGAATATGCATATGCTGTATGTTGAAAACGATAGTCAAAACGCACTCTGTGGAGGATGCATGTCCAAGCCCACGCCCACATCCAATGAGGTGATGACGACCTACTTCACGCGTCAGCCCATCTTTTCCAGCGATTATTCGGTGTGGGGCTACGAGTTGCTCTTTAGCACCTCGCAGGGGCATGAACTTGACGCATTGGTGGACATGGGCCCCTCCGACCCGGACACACGCTCCACCATCACCAGCCTGTGCGAAGCCGGAAAAATGATCTGCGTGGACTTCCGCCAAAACGCCCTGTCCGCCCTGCCCCCGGACAAAACCATCATCATTGTTCCCGACCAAAAACACAGCAACGACATGGAAATGGTCTTCACCCTGCTGCGGCGCCGCGGCTACAAAGTGGCGGTGGAGATTGACTTCTACACCTCCATGCAGGACAGCTCCGCGCCGCTGGCGGACTATGTGCTGGTCAACTCCGAGCTGCTCTCGCTGGAGCAAGTAGAGGAAATAGCCGGAGAAAGCGACACCATCGGCGCGAACGTCATCGCCCGCCACATTCAGGACCGCTTTCAGCTTGCCGAAACGCGCGAAGCCGGGTGCTCGCTTTTTCAAGGGCCCTTCTTCGCCATCCCCGAAAATCTCGACCGCCGCGAGATGACCTCGCACGAAGCCTCGCGCTTTCGCCTGCTGCAAATCATTGAGCACCCCTCCGGCGACTTTGACGAATTGGCCCACACCATCCAAAACGATGCCGCTCTCAGCTACCGCCTGCTCACCTACCTCAATTCCGCAGCATTCAGCTTTCCCGACAAAATCAACACCATCAAGCAGGCCGTGGTGCTCCTTGGCTGGAAACAACTGCGCCGCTGGCTGCGCATTATCGTCTTTACGGACCTCAACCCCGACGTACGCACCGAGGAACTGCTCATCACGGCCCTCAAGCGCGCCAAGTTCTTTGAAACCCTCGCGCGTGAACGGCCGACGGGCACGGATCCTGACAGCCTGTTCCTGCTCGGCCTGTTCTCCATGCTGGAATCCATCCTCGAAATGCCCATGCAGGACATCATCGGGCGGCTTCCCCTTGAGCAGGACCTCAAGGACGCCCTGCTGGGCCGCGACACGCCAAATACCATTTGGCTCACCCTTGCCTCGGCCTATGAGCTTGCCTCGTGGGACACCATTGACGCCACCCTGTCCGAACTGGGCATCGCCCCCGATGCGGCGGCAACAGCGTACACCGCTGCGCTGGAGTGGGCCGACGCCTTCACCCGCAACGCCGCCGGATAATCCCCTCATATCGCGCACCTTTTGCGCGGCCTTCCCCTGTGCGCCTTGCTCCTCCCAAACAAACCGCATGCAACATGTGGTTATTTTTCATGAAATGTTTTACAGATGCACTGCATCCAGGAGTCTTTAGTCCATAAGGAGCGTGCAGCACATGAACGTTGCTATTCCAAGGGAAACCTATCCGGGCGAGGCGCGTGTGGCCGTCCCTCCGGCGGGGCTTGCCCCGCTTATGAAGGCCGGCCTCGGCGTGCTTGTGGAAGCGGGAGCCGGTGACGCCGCCGGATTCTCCGACACAGAATACGAAGCCAAAGGCGCGCGCATCGTCGCGGACAAGGCCGCCCTCATGGCCGAGGCCGACGTTATCCTTTGCGTTCGCACCCCCGGTGCCAACCCAGAACGCGGGGCCGAGGACATTCCCCTGCTGCGGCAGGGGCAGTGCATTATCGGCTTGAGCGAACCGTTCACCTCTGCCGATGAAACCAGCCGCATTGCCGAAACCGGGGCCACGCTCCTGTCCATGGAGCTTATCCCGCGCATCACCCGCGCCCAGAGCATGGACGCCCTGTCGTCCATGGCCACGCTGTCCGGCTACAAGGCCGTGCTCATGGCGGCGGATACGCTCCCTAAAATGTTCCCCATGATGATGACGGCGGCGGGCACCATTGCCCCGGCGCGCGTCTTTGTGGTGGGTGTTGGTGTGGCCGGGCTCATGGCCATAGCGCAGGCCAAGCGCCTTGGCGCGGTGGTAGAGGCCTACGACGTCCGCCCCGCCGTAAAGGAGCAGGTGCAAAGCCTTGGGGCCAAATTCGTTGAAATGGAGCTGGACGCCGACGACGCCGAGGATTCCGGCGGCTACGCCAAGGCCCTTGGCGACGATTTTTACCGCAAACAGCGCGAGCTTATGGCGCGCGTTGTGGCGGCCAACGACGTGGTCATCACCACGGCGGCCATCCCCGGCAAAACTGCGCCCATGCTCGTCACGCGCGAGATGGTGGAGTCCATGCAGGCCGGGTCCGTGATTATTGACCTTGCCGCGCAAACCGGCGGCAACTGCGAGCTGACGCAGGCCGACACCACAGTGCGCCACCACGGGGTCACCATTCTTGGGCCGACCAACCTTCCGGCCACGCTGGCCCGCGACGCCAGCCAAATGTACGGCAAAAACATCACCACCCTCCTGCTTGCCATGACCAAGCACGGGCAGGTGCAGGTGGACCTTGATGACGAGGTCATCGCCGGAACCACTGTGACGCACGGCGGGCGCATCATCCACCCAACCGTACTGGAGCGCCTGTTCCCCGATGAGGACGCCAGCGCCATCAGCAAAACCGCAGCCAGCTAAGGAGGCCGCATATGGATACCTTCGTTATCGGGCTTAGCATCTTTGTGCTGGCGGTCTTCGTCGGCTTTGAGGTTATCACCAAGGTTCCGCCAACGCTGCACACGCCGCTGATGTCCGGCACCAATGCCATCTCCGGCATTACCATTGTGGGCGCGCTGCTTGCCTCCGGCAGTCAGCACTCCACACTGGCGACGGCGCTTGGTTTTGCGGCGCTGGTCTTTGCCACGGTCAATGTGGTGGGCGGGTTCCTCGTCACGCACAGAATGCTCGCAATGTTCCAGAAGAAGAGGTAACCGCATGACGCTCTCCATCATCAACCTCATCTACCTGCTGGCCTCGGTTCTGTTCATCCTTGGCATCAAGGGCCTCACCCACCCCCGCACCGCCGTGCGCGGCAATATCATGTCCGCGCTGGCCATGCTGCTGGCGGTGGTGGTCACGCTCTTTGATGCGCAAATCCTCAGCTTTGAGTACATCCTTGCGGGTATTGTGGTGGGCGCGGCCATTGGCGTGCTGCTGGCCGTCCGCATCGAAATGACCGCCATGCCGCAGCTGGTGGCCGTGTTCAACGGCCTTGGCGGCGGCGCGTCGGTGCTGGTGGCCGGTGCGGCGCTGGTACAGGCCACAGGCGCCGGCGCATCGCCCAGCCTGCAAATGTCCATCGCCACGGCCCTGTCGGGCATTATTGGCGGCGTCACCTTCTGGGGCAGCCTTGTGGCCTTTTCCAAGCTCCAGCGCCTGCTGCTGGAAAACGCCTGCTCCTTCCCGGGCCAGCGCGTGGTCAACGTGCTCCTGCTTGCCACGGCCATCGGCCTTGGCGCGGTGGTGGCTGTTTCGCCGGAGAACCACATGGCCTACTGGGCCATGGTGGGCGCGGCCTCAATCCTTGGCGTATTGCTCACCGTCGCCATCGGCGGCGCGGACATGCCCGTGGTCATCGCGCTCCTGAACTCGTACTCCGGCCTTGCGGCATCGGCCACGGGCTTTGTTCTGCAAAACAATATGCTCATTATATCCGGCTCCCTTGTCGGCGCATCGGGCATTATCCTGACCAAAATCATGTGCAAGGCCATGAACCGCTCGCTGGCCAACGTGCTGTTCGGCGGCGCCCTTGGCCCGGTGGACCAGCAGGGCGGCGAGCAGGACGACATCTACGCGGGCAACGTCAAGGCCACCTCCGGCGACGAAATCGCCATGATTCTGGACAGCGCCCAGCGCGTTGCCATCGTCCCCGGCTACGGCATGGCCGTGGCGCAGGCCCAGCACGCCGTGCGCGACCTGATGAACCTGCTCGAAGCGCGCGGCACGGATGTGGAGTTTGCCATCCACCCCGTGGCCGGACGCATGCCCGGCCACATGAACGTACTGCTGGCCGAGGCCGAAGTCCCCTACGACAAACTCCGCGAGATGGACGCCATCAACCCGGAGATGAGCCAAATTGACGTCGCCATCGTCCTTGGCGCCAACGACGTGGTGAACCCGCTGGCCAAAACCGACCCGGCCAGCCCCATCGCGGGCATGCCCATTATCAACGTGGACGAATGCCGCACCGTGGTGGTCATCAAGCGCAGCCTGTCTCCGGGCTTTGCCAAGATTCCCAACCCCCTCTTTGCGGCGGATAACGCGCTGATGTACTTTGAGGACGGCAAAAAGGCCGCGCAAAACATCTGCGAGGCCCTTAAGGAAGCCTAAGCCCCGCCCGCCAGAGAACGCAAAAAAAGCGCCACGGTCCGCAAGGACCGGGGCGCTTTGTCGTCTGTATTAGTTGGCGCTGGCGTCTAGTCGCCGAGGATGGCGACGGCGGCAGCGCCAAGGCCGGAGTAACAGCCCAGCACAGGAGAGGCCTCCATGGAGAACAGCGGCTCAACGCCGAAGGTGCTCCACAGCATCTCGCCATAGCTTTTGGCGGTTTCCGGCGCGGCAACGTGGGCCACGGCAAAGCGCAGGTTATGCTTGCCGTTGGCGACCTTTTGCACTTCCTGCATCAGCTTGCGGCGGGCGTGGCGTTCGCCAAGGCCCTTGCCGATGACTTCGGCCTTGCCCGTCTCCGGGGAGAAGGTCAACACGGGCTTGATGTTCAGGGTCTTGGCAACCGCGCCCTGACTCTTGGACACACGGCCACCGCGCACGGCAAAGTCGAGAGTATCCAGCGTAACGAAGATGCGCACGCGCTTGGCGGCGTCGCGCGCAACGTCGGCCACCTGTTCGGCGGACAGGCCACGCTTGGCGGCAAGGGCGGCCTCACGCACCACAAGGCCAAGGCCTACGGTGAGGTTGTTGCCGTCCACCACCTGAATGCGCTCGCTGTCCAGATTGGACGCGATGGCGCGCGAGCCCTGATAGGTGCCGCTGCTGCCTGCGGTCACATGCACGGCCACCACGTTCTGGTACTGGTCGAGCATGGAATCATAAATACTGCGGAACTCCGCAGGCGCAGGCTGGGAGGTTTTGGCGGAGGTGGAAACCTTGAGGCGGTCGTTGAACTCCTCGGGGCTGATGTCCACCTTGTCCAGGTATTCCTGCCCGTCCAGCTTCAGCGTCAGCGGCGCGATGCCAATGCCGTATTTGTTCAGGAACTCCTGCGGCAGGTCGCAGCAGGAGTCGGTGACGATGCCCACTTCCATCTTGGCCTTGGCCACGAGGTCGCGGTGCTGCTGGAGCATGTCGTCCACTTTTTCGCGGGAAATCTCGCCGTAGGTTGCGGCAATTTTGAACACGGCGTCCGGCTCATTGGTGTGCACGTGCACGCGCACCGTCTCCGAGGTGCCAGCCACAATAAGGCTGTCGCCAAGGGATGCCAGCTCGCCGCGCAGGGCGTTGCGGTCGATGTCCGTTCCGCTGATGAGGCACTCCGTGCAGTAGCGGAAGGTCAGGTCCTCCACGGCCACACGTTCCTGCACCTGCCCACTGCTGGAGCCGCCCTTGGACAGAATCTGCCGCTCGATGCTGGTGTCCAGCCGCCCGCGCTCCACAAACTCCACAATGCCGTCCAGCAGGTACACAAACCCCTGCGCTCCGGCGTCCACAACGCCTGCCGCCTTGAGGGAGGCAAGGCGCTCGGTGGTCCCGGTCAGGGACTTGCGGGCGTTCGTCAGGGAGTCGTTCAGCAGTTCGGGAAAATCGCCATACTTTTCGCAATTGTCCCGCAGGTGGTTGGCCCAGTCCGTGATGACGGTCAAAATCGTGCCGTCCTTGGGCGAGGACATGGACTCCTTGGCGCGCTCTGCGGCCTTGACCGCGGCGTCGGCAAACTCACGCGGGGTGATGCGGCACAGGTCCTTGACGCCTTCGGAGAAGCCGCAAAAGAACTGCGCAAGGATGACGCCGGAATTGCCACGCGCGCCCAGCAGGGCGGACTCGGCAATAATCTTGCTCATCTTGTCGATGGATTGGTCGAGAGAGTGGGACACCCCGTCGATGATAGACCGCATGGTCCCGGCCATATTGGAGCCGGTATCCCCGTCGGGCACGGGGAAGACATTGATCTCGTCGAGGTGACGATGCTTGTCGATAAGATTCTTGGCGGCGGCGCAAAGTATCCGCTTAAAGCGGATGCCGTCTATGTACTGTATTCTCTGTGGCGTATGAGCCATGAGTTCTCCTCTGTGCACTGCAATTTCACACCGGAGGGAACGCACACCCCTCCGCACAGGCCTCATAGCGCTTTTCTGCGATTGAAGCAATGCGAATACTGCGCACGCAACAAAACTCGTTGTGTCTCTACTCCATCCTGCCAGTCATGTGTTGGGGCTGCACAAGTGTATCAAACTCTTCCTCTGTTATCACCCCCAAAGCAATACAGGCTTCCCGAAGCGTTACATCATGCTCCCACGCATGGTGCGCCACACGGGCCGCAGCGTCATATCCAATACTCGGTGCAAGGGCCGTTGCCAGCATAAGCGAGCGCTCCACAAAGGCGGCGATGCGGTCGCGGCGCGGGGTCAGCCCCGTCACCGTGCCGCGGCAAAAGGCTTCGGCCACATCAGCCAGCGTCTGCATACTGCGCAGGACGTTATCCGCAATCAACGGCTTAAACACGTTCAGCTCAAAATTGCCCTGCGTTCCGGCAAAGGCCACGGCGCCGTCCTGTCCCATCACCTGCGCGCAGGCCATGGTCAGGGCCTCGCACTGCGTGGGGTTCACCTTGCCGGGCATGATGCTGGACCCCGGCTCATTGGCAGGGAGCAGCAATTCGCCAATGCCGCAGGACGGCCCACTGCCCAGCCAGCGGATGTCGTTGGCAACCTTGTACAGCGCGCCCGCCGCACCCCGCAGTGCCCCGGAGCACGCCACCATGGCGTCATGGGCAGCCATGCCCGCAAAGCGGCTCCGCGCAGGGACAAACGGATGCTCCTGCGACCGGGCAAGGCGCTCAATGACCCGCCGGGCAAATTCCGGATGCGCACTCAGCCCCGTGCCTACGGCGGTTCCACCCAGCGGCAGTTCCAACAAGTCCGGCAAGCACCCCTCAAGGCGCGCCGCCGCAGCGCGCACCTGCGCCGCGTAGCCAGAAAACTCCTGCCCAAGGGTCATGGGCACAGCGTCCATCAGGTGCGTGCGGCCAATCTTGACCACATCATCCCACTCGGCGGCCTTGGCGGCGAGTGTGCGCGACAGTTCCTCCAGCACGGGTACAACGCGTTCACTCAACAGCCCCACCGCCGCCACGTGCATGGCGGCAGGGAACACATCGTTGGTGGATTGGCACCGGTTCACATGATCGTTGGGGTGCACAGGGTCCTTGCGCCCCATCTCCGCCCCGGCAAGTTGCGCCGCGCGGTTGGCCAGCACCTCGTTGACGTTCATATTCGTCTGGGTGCCGCTGCCGCTTTGCCAGACGCCAAGGGGAAACTGCGCGTCAAGCTCGCCCCGCTCGCCCTCTTCGGCGGCGGTGGCAATCCACCCCGCAACGTCGCGAGGGATGAGGCCAAGGTCCGCGTTCACCTGCGCCGCCGCGCCCTTGATGGCGCACAGCGCATGCAGCAACGCGCGGGGCAGCGGCTCGCCGCCGGGAAAATTCTGGATGGCCCGCTGGGTCTGCGCGCCCCACAGCGCATCGGCCGGGACGGCCACCTCGCCAAGGGTGTCGGATTCCATGCGGACAGCGCCGCGTGCGGCTCTACTCATAGTATCTCCTTGTCGGCATTGTCTGGCGATGCATTGGCGGGAGCATCTGAAGCATCCACGGGGGTATCCGCTGCGGCGTCGTGCTTCAGGGCCAGCACGTCCCCGCGCAGCACAGCCCCGCCGCCAAAGCGCTGGCGTATGGCGTCCAGCGCGCGGTCAAGGCGCGGCGCACGGTCCGACGCGGCCTCGGCGGATTCTATCTCAAAAAGGCTCAGTTGGCGCTGTGGCTGGCGGAAGTTGGACACGCCGACGCCAATAAGACGCACCTTGCGCGGCAAACGCTCCGCCGCGAGGAGTTCACACGCCGTCTCGTAGATGAGGGACGTGGAGTCCATACAGTCGTCCAGCGTCCGGCTACGGGTGCGGTTGGTGAAGTTGTCGAACTTGATCTTAAGGGTGATGGTTCGCCCACGCAGGCCGTGCTTTCGCAGGTCCGCGCCCACGCGTTCGGCCTGCACCAGCAGCCACTGCCGCAGCACCGCAAGGTCCGAGGTATCATCGTCCAGCGTATTCTCCGCGCTGGAGGACTTGGGCTCGTGCTCGGGGACCACGGGGCTGTCGTCCTCGCCAAGGGCGCGGGCGTAGAGCTTGCGCCCCATGCTCCCAAGGCGCTGCTCCCAAAACGTGGCCGGGCGCTTGAGGATGTCCCCTGCCACACTGACGCCGTAGCGCCGCAGCGTCTCCTGCGACTTGGGACCAATGCCGGGAATTTTGCGCACCGGAAGCGTTTCCAAAAAGGCGGCCACGTCATCCTCGTGCAGGATGAACACGCCGTTCGGCTTCTCCATATCCGAGGCGATTTTCGCCAGAAATTTGTTGGGGGCCACGCCAACGGAGCAGGTCAGCCCCGTGGCGGCGTGCACCTCGGCCTTAAGGTAAGCGGCAAGGGCGGCAGGCTCGCCAAACAGGCGCTCCGTGCCTGTGGCGTCTATGTAGGCTTCATCCACGGACACCTGCTCCACAAGGGGCGACACGGTACGCAGGATGTCCATCACCACGGCGGAGACCTCCTTGTAGCGGTGCATGCGCACGGGCTGATAAGCCCCATGCGGGCACAGGCGGCGCGCGGTGGCGATGGGCATGGCGGAGTGCACGCCATAGGTGCGGGCTTCGTATGATGCGGCAGACACCACGCCACGGTGCGAGCCGCCCACGATAACGGGCTTGCCCTTCAGGCTGGGGTGGTCAGCCTGTTCCACACTGGCGAAGAAGGCGTCCATGTCCACATGCAGAATGATGCGGCGAGGTTGGTCCATCCCCTTCATTTCGCACCCGCGCCCGCAGGTGTCAATGCCGCGAAAAGCCCACAAGAAAGCCCGCACGGCGAACCGTGCGGGCTTACAGGGCGAGTTGGGCCAGTTCTGGCTACTCGGCGGATTCGGCGTTGTCGCCAGCCGTCTCTTCGGCCGTAGCGGCAGGCTCAGCGGTTTCGCTGACGATGCCGAGGTCGATGTTGCGGGCGTTCATGGCCTCCACAACGGCTTTGGTGATATCGGCATTGTCGCCGTAGGACAGGGCCTGCTGCTTGTTCAGAACAACGCTAATGCCGTTTTCGGCGCGGTATTCATCCAGCACGGCGCTGAATTCCTCATTGAGCTTTTCGACGATGCGGCGCTGTTCGCCACTCATGTGTTCCTGCATCTGCATGAACTCTTCCTGAGCTTTCTTCAGCGCGCCGTCATCGGCGGAATCGTCTGCGGGCTTCTGGATTTCGGCCAGACGCCCCTGCAACTGCTGCCCCATGCCGCGGAGGTAGTCCCCACCGGCGACACAGGCTTCGCAGGACTGAAAGACTTCAGCGGGGTCGACGATGGCAATCTTGTCTGCGGACTGCTGCTGACAGCCGGCAAGTCCGGTAAGAGCCAACATCAGCGCGGCGGCGAACATCAGTTTCAGTTTCATTAGGTACTCCAGCGTTGAAAGTGAATGCAAAGTTTTCTTGCGTTCTCAAAGTTCCAATTCATACCTTTCCCCGCCAGCCATGGCAAGGGGAGTGGAAAGAAAATCCCACTTACGCCTCCTCTTGTACAGACACGCCAAACCCCGTACAACGTCATAAAGACTCCGCCCCCTCGCCTTCAACAAGGACGTGGCCCAATGATACATGCCCATACTGTCATCTGCGGCGCGGGAATACTCGGTCTGACACTGGCGCGCGAACTGCTCCGGCGCGGCGATACGGACATTTTGATTCTGGAGAAGGAACGCGCCCCCGGCGCGCATGCCTCGGGCCGCAACAGTGGCGTCCTGCATGCGGGCATCTATTACGCCCCCGGCTCCGCCCGCGCGGCCACATGTAGACGCGGCGGCGCGCTCATGCGCGAGTATTGCCTTGAAAACGGCCTCCCCCTCAAGGAAAACGGCAAGGTCATCGTTGCCGCCAGCCCGGAGCAGTTGCCCGCGCTGGACAGCCTGCATAAGCGCGCTACAGCCAACGGCGCCAAGGTCCGCCTTATTGACGAAGCCGAGCTCGCCAGTATTGAGCCGCACACCCGCACCGTGGACCGCGCCATCCACTCCCCCACCACCGCTGTGGTGGACCCCAAGGCCATCCTCAACCGCCTAACGGACGAGCTAACCACTTCCGGCAAAGTCCGCATTCTGTACGGCGTCCGCGTCACCGGGGCGGGGCAGCCGGGCACCGTCGCCACCACGGACGGCCCTGTGGGCTTTGGCCGCCTCATCAACACCCTTGGCGCGCACGCGGACACCCTCGCCCACGCCTTCGGCGTCGGCAAGCAGTACCAGCTTATCCCCTTCAAGGGCGCATACAAGCGCCTTGCCCCGGATGCGGACGTGCAGGTACGCGGCAGCATTTACCCTGTGCCCGACCCGCGCAATCCCTTCCTTGGCGTGCACTTTACCCGCGGGGTCTCTGGCGCGGTGTACGTTGGCCCCACAGCGGCCCCGGCCTTTGGCCGCGAAAACTACTCCGGCATAACGGGCACCGGCCCCGAAACCCTGCGCATCCTCTACCGCGACGCCATCCTCTTCTGCACCAACGACGCCTTCCGCACCGTGGCGGTGGAGGAGACAAAGAAGTACGCCTTCTCCCACTTCTTCCGCGAGGCGCGCCGCCTTGTGCGGGGGCTGCGGCCACGGGACATCCAGCCCAGCCCCAAGGTGGGCATCCGCCCCCAACTGGTGCACATCCCCACCGGGGAGTTGGTCACGGACTTTCTGGTGGAGACTGCGGGCAACACCACCCACATTCTCAACGCCATCTCCCCGGCGTTTACCAGTTCCATGGCCTTTGCCCAGACCGTGGCGGACACCGCCATCCCCGACGTGTAGCCCCGCCAGAAAAAACGGGAACGCCGCGCGGCGTCCCCGTCCTCAAATGCAATGCCAACGTGCCCGGCCTAATAGCCGAAGGCGCAGCCGTCAGCGCGGCTGTCACTGCCTGCGGTGAGCCAGCCCGTGGCCGCATCGCGCAGGATAATCTGCCCGCGCCCGAACAGCCCCCGGTCGTAGCCGGACACCATCTTCACCGGATGCCCAAGGTCGGCCAACCCGGCCAGCACCTCGGGCGCTGTGATGTCCTCCACAGCCAGCGCCGCGCCGGCCGTCCCGTCCTCAAGGCAGAACCGTGCGCGGTCCAGCGCGGCCTGCGGGTCCACGCCATCATCAAGTAGCGCGCTCACCACCTGCACATGCCCCTGCGGCTGCATAAACCCGCCCATCACGCCAAACGGCCCGTACAGCGAGCCGTCCTTGTTCAGCAGCATACCGGGGATAATGGTGTGGTAGGTGCGCTTGCCCGGCGCAAGGGCATTGGGATGCTGCGGGTCCAGAGAGAAATTATGCCCCCTGTTCTGCATCACAAAGCCCGTGTCGCGCGGGACAATGCCCGTTCCAAAGGTCATGTAGCAGCTGTTGACCATGGAGCAGGCGTTGCCGCGTTCGTCCACCACGCAGAAATAGACCGTGTCCGACGAGGCTGGCGGCGTGCCGTAAGTGATGTCCGCCGCGCAGGTATGGTTGACCAGCTTGGCGCGCTCGCGGGCGTACTCCGGGCGAAGCAGGCCGCGCACAGGCACCTCCGCCGCGTCCGGGTCCGCCACATACCGGCGTGAATCCGCAAAGGCGAGGCGCAGGGCCTCCACCATGGCGTGAGTGCGGCGCGTGGAACCGGACGCGCCCAGCGTATACGGCGACAACTCGGCCAAAATATTCAGCGCCATCAGCGCCGTGATGCCCTGCCCATTGGGGGCGCACTCCACCACCTGCTTGCCGCGGTAGGTCGTACTGATGGGCCGCGTCCAGTCGCCATGGTGCGCCGCGAGGTCGGCGGCATCCAGCACGCCGCCGCGCTCCTGGACGGCCGCGACGATATCCTGCGCTATCTCGCCGGTATAGAACGCCTCGCGCGCGGACTGCACGTCCCCTGCGTTCATAAGGATATCCAGCACCCGCGCCATGCCCGGATTGGTCATATGTTCGCCAAAGCGCGGGGCTTTGCCGCCACGCAGGAGGGCGTCGCCCCCAGCGTCGCGCAGCGCGTCGGCCCCTTCGTCCCAGAGGTTCGCCGTCACCGGTCCAATGGGGAAGCCGTCCGCCGCCAACTCCCGCGCCGGGGCGAGGGTTTCGCCAAGGGGGAGGACGCCGTGGCGCTCCACAAGGCGGCACCACGCATCGCACGCACCGGGCACGGTAACGCTCAGCGGATGGCGCGGGGGAAGCTCGCCGCCGGTGCGGTCTGCAAGGCAGGCAAAATCAAGGGCGCGCGGCGAACGGCCCGACCCGTTCAGGGCCGTAACCTCACCGCGCGAGGCGTCGAAGTAGAGAGCGAAGGCGTCGCCGCCAAGGCCCGTGGAACACGGCTCCACCACCGCGAGCACGGCGGCCATGGCCACAGCGGCGTCAGCGGCAGTCCCGCCCGCGCGCAAGGTGGCAAGACCGGCCTCAACGGCGACGGGCTGGCTGGCCGCAGCCATGGCATGACGCGCAGATACAGGCGAACGCCGGGGACCGCCAAATCCCGGAAGAGCAGAAGCACAAGATGCGGACATGGTTGACTCCATGAATGTTGATTGCGTGATGTCCGCAGGATGCCCTGTTCCCCCGCGCCCTGCAAGGGGCCGCGCAAAAACACAGCGCCCCGGCCCGAAGCGGGCAAGGGCGCTATTCTCTACTGAGGAGGAGAAAAAGATGAAAACGCGCAGGCTAGGCCGGTGCGGCCACAAAAGCGGCGCTGGGCATCCGGCGGGCCGTGCGGGCCTCGGTGGCGCTTTGGCAGTGCACGCACAGGGTGGCGGCGGGATAGGCCTTCATGCGCGCAAGGCCGATGGGCTCGCCGCATTCCTCGCACAGGCCAAATTCCGGATCGCTCATGCGGTGCAGGGCGGCGCGGATCTCACGAAGGCGCGCATCGCGGATGCGGCCAAGGGAGAGGTTGGTGTGAACATGGGACAGAAGGGACGCATACTCGTTGTCATCAGGGCAGCTTGCGGTCCGAACGTCAACGTTCTCCCGTTCGAGGTCGCGAAGCAGTTGCTGCAGAAAAACACGGATAGTGAATCGGTCCTTGGCAGTCATACGGTACCTCCATGAGATTTTGGGGCACCCTATCCACCATGTCTGACAGCCATATTGTGGGCCGGTGACGATCGCGCGACGTCGCCACAGTCCACTCTGCCCGCCACACCCCACAGACCGCTACGCAAAGCACGGCGCAAAAAAAGACGCCCGCCATCGTGAAACGATGCATCGGGCGTCCGGGGTCAAAACACGTCGCAGATTGCGGCAGCAGACCAGCCTGTTATGCTCCCTCGCGCTGGTCCAGTCGCTCGTGCAGGGCGCGCTCCACCTCGCGCAGGCGCTGGGGCGAGGTCACCTTCTTGCCGCCATCGCGCACGTAGAAGGCGTCCGAGGCCTTGTCGCCCTGCGTCAGCACCTTGGCAAACACCACATCAAGGCGGGCGTCGCGCAGGGTACAGGCGATGTCGTACAGCAGGCCAAGGCGGTCCGTGGTGACCACCTCGATAACGGTGTGGAAGTCCGACGCATCACTGCCGATGGACACCTGCGTCATATGCCGCGCCGGGCTTGCGGACTGCGCGGCCTGCCGCTTTTCGGCAAGGTGGGCCTCCAGCCCAAGGCGTCCGGTCAGCGCCGCGCGCAGGGAAAAGTCCAGCCGCCGCCACAATTCGTCGGCCTCTGCCGCGGGCAGTCCATTGACCATAAACACGTCAACGGTCATGCCGTTGCGCCACTGGTAGGACTCCGCCGACAGAATATTCAGTTCCAGCAGCGACAACACACCCGTCACACAGGCAAACAGCCCCGGCGACGACATGGCCGCAACGGACACTTCCCACGCCTCGCCGTCGGGCAGGTAGCGGGACTCGCGGATAAAGATGCCGTCCCCGCCCTTGCCGCCGGGCTTGATGCACTTGTCCTCGTCCACACTGCCCCGCAGGCGACGGAGCATATCCACATGATGCAAAATATCCGGCACATCCACAGCCATGGCGTAACGCGCGGGCATGGCGTCCAGCACGGCGTCCACGGTGGCGTCGCCGCTGTCCTCCTCCAGACCGGCGCGCACGGCGTCGCGGATGCGCAGCACCCGGCGCACAGCCTGCGCCCCGTCCGGGCCGCCCTGCTCCATCATGCGCCGCACACGGTCCGCAAGGTTGCCCACAAGGCGCGAGGTCCAGCGCGTCCACGCCCCCGGCCCCGTGGCCACGGAGTCCGCCCACGTAAACAGGTGCAGCATGTCCAGCCGCTCCGGCGTCCCCACCACAGCGGCGCATCCCGCCACTTCGGACTCATCGCCAATGTCGCGGCGGGTGGCCGTATGCCGCAGAATAAGATGGTCGCGGACAAGGGCGCTCACCTGCCGGATGCGGTCGGCATCCATGCCCCAGCGGGTCAGCACCTGCTCCGCCACTGCCGCGCCGCGCGCCGCGTGCCCGGAGCCCTGCCCCTTGCCAATGTCATGGAACACAGCGGCCAGCATAAGCACGATGTCCCCGGCAAAACGCCGCCCCAGCACCACAAACGGCTCCGGCGCGGAGGACACGGAGCGCTCCAGCGCGGCCAGCATACGCACCGTGTGCTGGCCCACAGGATGGATGTGGTACGCGTCGAACTGCACATAGTCCTGCGACGTGGAAAATTCAGGGATGAAGGCGGCCAAAAAGCCCGTCTCCAGCATCTGCTCCACCACCTGCGCCGCGCGGCCCGAGGTCAAGATGTCCTCAAACGCGCCCACGGCCTCGGGCGAGGCCTGCAGGTCGCTGCGCACCTGCGCAAGGTGGGCGGCCACAAGGTTGCGCGCCTGCCACGACAGAGGGAGCGCGCGCTCGGCGGACAGGCGAAAGGCCTGCACAACATCCTCGGCATCAAGGCGGGCGTCGGTGGCGTCGAAGTGCAGTTCCCCGCCAATGGCGACAAAGCCGGGGGCAATGCGTACCACCCGCCGCTTGCGCCCCATCTCGTCAGGCAGCGAGGCCGTAAAGGATGCCCGCAGGGACTTGAGCGCCGCCATCTCGCGGTGCAGACGGCCCAAAAAGCGCTCCACCGCGGTGGCGCTGTCCGTGGGCAACACGCCCAGTTCCTCGGCCACCTGCGGCTGCAATTCACGCGTCAGGCGGTCCTGCCGGGCGCCGCAGCGGGCGTGCAGTGCGTTGCGGACATCGTGCAAAAAGCTCGCGTGGCGGAGCAGAACGTCCACCTCCGCCTGTGCAAGGCGGCCATCGGCGCGAAGCGCCTCCACACCGTCCGCGCCGTAGAAGACCTTCCCCAGCCACAGCACCTGATGGTAATCGCGCAGGCCGCCAAGGCCCTCCTTGACGTCCGGTTCCAGCAGGGCCGACGCGTCGCCAAACTTCCGCAGGCGCGCGGCGTTATTCTTATTCAGGAAGGAGAGGAAAGCCTTTTTCTTCTTGGCGACGACCTTGCGGGAGAATTGCTCGGCAAAGGAGTCAAACACCGCGCGCGAGCCGCCAATGTAGCGGGCATCCAGCAGCGCGGTGAAGGTTTGAAAGTCCTTGCGCGACTCGCTGAGGATTTCCTTGATGCTGCGGAAGGCGTGGTCCAGCTCGTACCCCATGTCCCACAGCGGATAGAACAGCGGCTGGGCAAGGTCGAAGGCCTCGGGCGGCGCGGTCTTTTCATACAAGAGCACCACGCCGACGTTGGAACGCAGGCACACGTCGCCGCGGCCATACCCGCCAACCGCCGCCAGCGCAAAGGGCGCGCCATCGTCGGCGGCCTCCGCGCCGGAGAGGAGTTCCTCAAGGCGCATGGCAAAGTAGGCATCCAGAATGCGCGTGTGCTCCTGCGGCCGTGGCTGTAGGGTGCCAAAGCCTTCACGCTCGCGCTGTAAAATTCCCGCGGCTCGTGACTCGTTCTTCCCGGACATGTGTCTCCTGCATCTCGGTGGTGTCGTCCTGCGGCCCGCACCCCGGTCGCCATGGCGACCCAGCCGGACCGGCCCACACGGCGCAGCGTGCGAACCTGCGACCTTGTACGAAACATTTTCCATAAGGACAATACACACGTATAGCCGTCAGCTCACGCAGAAATCTACATTAATGTGAAAAACACAAAAAGCTTGATTTCTCATGCCACCTCACTTACAGACCCTTTTTCTCATTCGTTACCGTGACGCTCCACAAGCACCATAAAAGGCAACGCGGGACGCCTGAGGTCTGTGACGCACCACTATGCACAGTGCAGCGCACATGGTTTCACGCCCCGCTCCGCATGGCGTAACAGCGCGCAAAGCAGTACATGGGCCACATTCGCCCCCGCGCCAAAGCATTCATGAAAAGGTTGCGTTCCACGGAAAAATTTATAAAAGTGCGGTTTTTTACAAATCGCGATTCAGGAAGGATCCGATGAAGAAAAGTGACAGGTATAAAAAGATGTACCCGGTCTCCTGGGAGCAGCTGCACCGCGACGGTAAAGCGCTGGCCTGGAGGCTGATCGAGAACGGCCCGTTCAAGGGCATTATCGCAGTCACTCGCGGCGGCCTTGTTCCGGCTGCCATTATTGCCAGAGAGCTCGACATCCATCACATCGACACCGTGTGCATTTCGTCCTACGACTGGAAGCAGCAAGGCAAAGCCAATATCCTCAAGGGCGTAGACGGCGACGGCGACGGTTGGCTCATCGTTGACGACCTCGTCGACACCGGCGGCACCGCGCAGGTTATCCGCGAAATGCTGCCCAAGGCCCACTTTGCCACGGTGTACGCCAAGCCCAAGGGCCGCCCCTGCGTGGACACCTTCATCACCGAAGTCAGCCAGGACACCTGGGTCCTGTTCCCGTGGGACGCTTCCACACAGTTTACCGAACCGCTCATCAACATCGTCAACAGCGACGACTAGAGCGTTTTTTCATTCCAGCCGAAGACCCGAGAATACGCGTGTGACGCCTTGCCTGAATCGCCGGGCCGGGCTACGTTTTCAATCATAGCGAACTCTGCGGAGGAGGAAGGATGCGCAAGTTCTGGTATCTCGTATTGCTGGCCGCCATGGTTGCCGTACCGGCCATGAGCGCCACGGCCCACGCCAAAGACATGAAGGTGGGCTTTGTCTACGTCTCTCCCATTGGTGACGCGGGCTATTCCTACGCTCACGACCTTGGCCGTCAGGCCGTGGAAGAACTGCCGGGCGTGACCACGTCCTACGTTGAGTCCGTTGCTGAAGGCCCGGACGCCGAACGCGTTGTGCTCAACATGGCGCGCAAGGGCTACGACCTCATCTTCGCCACCAGCTTCGGCTACATGGATTCCGTACTTAAGGTTGCCAAGCGCTTCCCCAACGTGGAGTTCATGCACTGCTCCGGCTACAAGACCAACAAGAACATGAGCGCCTACTTCGGCCGCATGTACCAGGCCCGCTACCTTGCTGGCATGGTCGCCGGTTCCATGACCAAGTCCAACACCCTTGGCTACGTTGGCGCCTTCCCCATCCCTGAAGTCATCCGCGGCATCAACGCCTTCGCCCTTGGCGCACAGGCCGTGAACCCGGACGCCGAAGTCCGCGTGGTCTGGTCCAAGACCTGGTACGACCCCGCAACCGAAAAGGAAGCCGCCAAGAGCCTGCTGGACGTTGGCTGTGACGTCATCGCCCAGCATCAGGACTCCCCGGCTCCGCAGGAGGCCGCACAGGAACGTGGTGTGTACTCCATCGGCTACAACACGGACATGTCCCAGTTTGCCCCGAACGCTCACCTGACCGCCGCCGTGTGGAACTGGACCAACTTCTACACCGAAGTTGTGGACAAGGTCCGCAAGGGCGAGTGGAAGAGCGGCAGCTACTGGATGGGCATGGACAAAGGCACCATCGGTCTTGCCCCCTACGGCAAGATGGTTCCCCAGTCCGTGCGCGACAAAGTGGACGCCCGCGAAAAGGACATCCACGACGGTGCGTTTAAGGTCTTTACCGGTCCCATCACTGACCAGAAAGGTGCAGAGCGCATCCCGGCCGGCAAGGTTGCCACCGACGATGAGCTCCTCGGCATGACCTGGTTCGTGAAGGGTGTCATCGGCACCACCGAATAGCCAAAAAGAATACGGAAATGTTCGGACTACATGTCGTAAAAAGACAGGAGCCTCCCCGGTGGGGCTCCTTTTTCATTTACCCGGCAGCCATTGTGATCTCCCTTGGGATCAGTTGCCTGCTGTTGGCCGCACAGGGCAAGCCGCCGATCACGGGCATGATTATGCTGTGGCAGGGGGCCTTTGGTGCGGGCTACGCCATTGAGGACACCATCCTCAAGACCGTGCCCATCTTCCTGTGCTCCCTTGGCGTTGCCATCACCTTCCGCATGCAGGTGTGGAACATCGGCGCCGAGGGCCAATTTGCCCTTGGTGCGGTGGGCGCGGCGTGGGCCGCCCTCACCTTTCCGGGACTGCCCGGATGGCAGCTTATGCCGCTGATGTTCCTGTCCTCCGCCGTTGCCGGCGCGGTGTGGGGCATCATCCCCGCCCTGCTCAAGCTGCGCCTGCAGGTCAACGAGATCATCACCACCTTGATGCTCAACTACATCGGCATCCTGATTTTGCAGTATCTCGTGTACGGCCCGTGGAAGGCCGCCGCCAGCTTTGGCTTCCCCATGACGGACGAGTTCCCCAGCGCGGCCATCGTTGCCGCCATGCCGGGGACCAGACTGCACTGGGGCGTCATTATCTGCATTATTGCGGGCATTCTGATGACCATATTCCTCACCCGGTCGCGCCTTGGCTTTGAGCTGAAGGCCAGCGGCGAGAGCCTTGGCACCGCGCGCTATGCCCGCATGCCCTACGGCTTTTTGGTGGTGATGGTGATGGGCGTGTGCGGCGCTCTGGCGGGCTGGGCTGGCCTGCTGGAGACCTCCGCCGTTGTGGGCCGCCTGCAACCCTCCATCATGGTGGGCTACGGCTACACCGCCATTGTTGTGGCGTGGCTGGCCCGGCTGAAGCCGTGGGCCATTGGCCTTGCCTCCATCTTTCTGGCCGCCCTGCGCGTTGGCACCGAGAACCTGATGCTGGAGCTTCAGGTCCCCGCCGCCTTCGGGCACATCATGGAAGGCCTTATTCTGGTTACGGTCATCGCGGGGCAGTTCTTCTTGGCCTACGCCATCACTGTCCGCTCCCGGGAGGTGTCCTGATGGGTCCTGAAATGATCATCCCCCTGCTGGCTGCGGCTGTGCAGTCCGGTACGCCGGTGCTCTTTGCCACCCTTGGCGAAATGTTCACCGAGCGCTCCGGCGTCCTGAACCTTGGCGTTGAGGGCATGATGATGGTGGGCGCGCTGGCCGCATTCCTGACCGCCAAGTTCACCGGCTCGCCGTGGCTGGGCCTTATGGCCGGCGGCGCGGCGGCTGCGGCGCTGGGCGGCATCCACGCACTGGTCTGCCTTGAGTTCCTTGGCAACCAGACGGTGTCGGGCCTTGCGCTGACCATCCTTGGCACCGGCCTTGCCAACTACCTCGGCACGCCCTTTATCGGCCAGAATGCACCGGGCTTCTACGCCTTTGACGTGCCCGTGCTGTCGACCATCCCCATGCTGGGCGATATTTTCTTTAAACAGGATGCCATGGTCTACCTGTCCTACTGTGCGCCGCTGCTGTTCTGGTTCTTCTGGCACAGAACGCGCACGGGCATGGCGCTGACCGCCACGGGCGAGTACCCCAAGGCCGCAGCGGCCGCGGGACTCAATCCGGTGGGTCTGCGCTGGGTCGGCGTGCTCGTGGGCGGCTTTTTGGTGGGCCTTGGCGGCGCGTATCTGTCGCTGGCCTAC
>NZ_JBUDSW010000021.1:0-22233 GCF_054921475.1 Desulfobaculum sp.
CTCGATGTATGGGCATCTTGACTTTGCCGTGCCGGTGCAGGTGGGGCAGGCCGTGATGATAACCGGTTGCCCCAGTTCGTCCCACTGCCTGCGGATGGTGGCGATGACCTCGGCAAAGCGCTCCGGGCGTCCGCCCCATTCGGCGGGCGCGCCGCAACAGCGCAGCATAAGGCCCACGCCGCCGTCCAGCGTGTCCTGCAAGAGCCCGTAGGACTGGCGCACGGCATCCGGCATGGACGCGGTGAGCTGACAGCCAGGAAAATACAGAAACGCGCTGGTCTGCGTGCCGGGCTGGTGCGCGGTAAGGGCGCAGGACTCGCTGCCTGCAAAGTCCATGTCCCGCAGGGCGAATTCGTGGGCCGAGGGCGGCATTTTGTCGCGCTGGACCATGTCGCGCCGGGCGTCCAAACACAGGTCCGTCATGGAAAAGTCTTCGGGGCACAGTTCGGTACACAGGCCGCAGAGCATGCAGGAGTTGATGAGGGTGTTGGCCTGCCGCGTGCCCATGACGATGGAGGCGTTGTTGTAGACCTGCCGCGCGTAGACCTTGGGATAGCTGCCGAACTCGCGCAGGTAGGCGCAGTTTTTGACGCATTCCATACACTCGCATTGCAGGCAGCGGCGGGCCTCCTGCGTGGCGGCGTCCGCGCTGTAGCCTTTGGCCGGGACGGGGACGGCAGGGGCTGGCGCCACGCCCTCGGTGTTGGTGTACAGGGGCGAGGTATACGGGGCTTCGCGGTCGCGGCCTTCGCTGATGGAGGCCTTTTGCGCGGTGCGCTCAATGCTGAGGGCGGCCGTGCGCCCAATGGCGGCGAGGGCGGCGGCGGAGAGCGGCTCGCCGTTTTCATCCGGGCGCGTGGCCGCAAACAGGCCCGGCGTGGCCGTTGTCAGGGTCGCCGGGTCCGGCGCGGGGATGCCCAAGCAGTCCGCCGGGCACACCAGTGGGTCTGCAAAAATGAAGTCCACATCGCCGGAGATGGCGGCCACGGTGTCCGGCGTTGGCTGCGCGCCCTTGTGGAAGGTGACGCCCATCTTGGCGAGGGTGGCGATTTCGCGGTGGAGGATGTCTGGGTCAATCTGCGGCAGGTGTGGATGCGCGGAGAGCATGTCGTCCGGGGACTGGCAGTGGATGACCACCGTAAAGCCCTTGCGCCCAAGGTCCCACGCGGCGGCAAGGCCGGGGAGCGCTGCCCCAAGGATGCCGACGCGCACGCCGCGCGCTGGCATGGGCCGAAGCGGCGGCGACTTGCGCGCATTTTCGGCGCAGAAGCGTTCTAGCGCGCCCATTTCGATGCCGCCGCCAAGGGGGGCGCGCAAACAGGCGGCGCGGCAGGGGGCGCTGCATGTGCGGGCAAGAACGCCCGGCAGGGGCATGGTGCGGCAGAGGGCGGCCCATGCGGCGTCCACCTTGCCTGCGGCGATGTTGCCGCATACGGCGCGTGCATCCACATGCAGGGGGCACGCGGCGCGGCATTGGGGCGGCTCTTCCTGAATACAGCGTGCTTCCAAACGGCGCAGTTCGGCCTGATCCATAGTGCTGGTGCTCGAATAAATGCGGCCTGACCGCATGCCGCAGAGGGCGCGCGGTCAGGCCGGTTTGGGTGCTTAGTTGGCGTCAGAGGACGCGCCGAGTGCGGCGAGGACCTTTTCCGGACGTGCCGGGAGCTTGGTCACGCGGGCGCCGCATGCGTTGTAGATGGCGTTGATGATGGCCGCGTGAGGTGTGGTCAGCGGCAGTTCGCCGACGCCGGAGGCGCCGTGGGGGCCTTCGGGACGGGCGGTTTCAACGTAGATGATCTCCATGTCGTCGGGGATCTGCTTGATGTAGGGGAAGCCTGCGCCCACCATGGTGGAGTGCTTCTTGATGTCCTCGTAGTCCTCGGAGAGGGCGAGGCCAACACCCTGCGCCAGACCGCCGTACATCTGGCCGACAACAACCAACTGGTTGTTGATTTTGCCGACGTCGGCAACGGCCACAAGGCGTTCCACAGTGGTTTTGCCGGTGGCGATTTCCACCGCCACTTCGGCGAGGAACAGGCCGTACATGTAGCAGGCAAAGGGGCTGCCCTGACCGTTCTCGTCGCAGTCGGTGGCCGGGGCGGTCCACTTGCCGTTGTAGCGCACGGCGATGTTTTCCTTCAGCATATCATCGTAGGTGCGGTAGGAGCCGTCGCTCTTGCGCATGCCGCCAAGGAGCAGCTCGCACGCGGCCTTGATGGACCGGCCAACCACAACCTGCGAGCGGCTGCCGCCGGCGGGGCCGCCGTTGGGGCAGTAGCGGGTGTCGTTCATGACCAGCTTAATCTGCTCCGGCGTCAGGCCGAGGGGACGCAGGGTTTCGTGGGCCGTGCCCAGAACGCCCATGTCCGCGCCCTGACCATGGTCGTGCCAGCAGGCGTAGACCGTGACGGTGCCGTCGGCGTTGAGTTCCACTTCGGATTCGGCGGTGTCCGGGCCGTCGAGGCCGGAGCCGTACACGCCAAGGGCTATGCCCACGCCGCGCTTCACGTCGTCCGTGGAGTTTGCGGCTGCGCGCTTTTTGGCTTCCTCGTACTTGGGACGCATGGCCTCGAAGATCTCAGGCAGGCTGAGGACTTCCGGCGTCTGGCCCGTGGGCGTGGTGGAGCCTTCGCGGTAGATGTTCTTGAACCGCAGTTCAAAGGGATCCATGCCCAGCTTTTTGGCCAGTTCGTCCATGAGCACTTCGGACGGGAATTCGCTTTCCGGCGCGCCGTAGCCGCGGAAGGCGGAGCCCCATGCGTGGTTGGTGCACACGGTGCGGCCTTCGCCGCGGATGGCCGGGATGTCGTAGCCCGCGCCGATGAACTGCGCGCCGCGCAGGGTCAGCAGGTCGCCGAACTCGGAGTAGGGGCCATGGTCGCAGGTCCAGTCCGTTTCCATGCCAAGGAGCTTGCCGTCCTTGGTGGCGGCCATGCGCACGTTGGTGAAGAAGGGCGAGCGCTTACCGGTGTAGGTCTGCTGCTGGTACCAGCTGTATTTCAGGAAGACCGGACGGCCGGTGGCAAGGCTGGCCGCACCAACGAGAGCCTCCATGGTGGGGCTGAACTTGTAGCCAAAGGTGCCGCCCGTGGGGTTCTGCACCATGATGAGCTTGGCCGGGTCCACGCCAAGGCCGGGGGCAATCATCAGGCCGTGCAGGTGCAGGCCGATGGACTTGGAGTGGATGCACAGGTTGCCTTCGTCGTCGGTGTAGGCAAAGCCAACGTCCGGCTCGATGGGCATGTGCGGCTGACGGCCGACGTAGAAGTCGTCTTCCACGACAACGTCGGCCTTGTCGAAGATGGGCGTGGTTTCCTCGCCCTTGGCAATCTTCTGGGTGAAGTAGATGTTGGGGGTGCCGGGGTGGATTTCCAGCGCGTCCTCTTCCATGGCGGCGTAAGCGTTCATGTATTCGGGCAGCTGTTCCAGCTCCACCTTGACCTTTGCCGCGGCGGCCTGCGCGTTCTTTTCCGAGTCCGCACAGACGATGGCGATGGCGTCGCCGTACTGGAAGACCTTTTCATCGCAGAGGATGGGACGGTCCCAGCCGTCGCCCTTGTTGGACGGGAAGGTAATCAGGCCGGTGATGCGGTTTTTGCCCTGAATGTCCTTGTGGGTGACCACTTTGAACACGCCGGGCATCTTTTCGGCTTCGCTGGTGTCGATGGAGACAATCTTCGCGTGGGAGATTTCCGCCTGCACCAAGGCGCACTTGAGGGTGTTGTCGGGCATCTTCAGGCCAAGGTCCGCGCCGTAGTCCAGCGTGCCGGTCACCTTGGCGACGGCGGTGGGGCGGGGGTACTTGGAGCCCCAGATGCGGCCGTCCTCGGGCATCTTAAAGAGCAGGTCGTCCAGCTTCATGTCGCCACGCATAACGGCGGCGGCGTCCATAACCGCGTCCACCAGCTGCTTGTAGCCGGTGCAGCGGCAGGCGTTGCGGTGCTTCTGGAACCAGTCGCGGATGTCTTCGCGGCTGGGTGAGGGGTTGCCCATGATGAGGGCGTAGGTGGACACGATAAAGCCCGGAGTGCAGAAACCGCACTGCGCGCCGCCGTGTGCCATCCACGAAACCTGAATGGGGTGCAGCTGATTCGGGGTGCCGATGCCCTCCAGCGTGACGATTTGCGTGCTGTCGGCCACGCGTTTCATCTTCAGGGAGCAGGAGCGCTTGAGCTTGCCGTCCACAATGACGGTGCAGCTGCCGCACTGGCCGGTCCCGCAGCCAACCTTGACGCTTGTCAGGCCAAGGTTTTCGCGCAGGACGGTGGCGAGGGATGTATCGTTTTCAACGATGACCATCCGCTCTACGCCGTTGACGTTGAGGGTCCTTTTGATCATGAAATGATCCTCCTTCTGATTACTGCTGTTGCCTCATATGGAAAGGGTGTCCGTACAGGGCACCGGACCATCACTATTTGCCAAAGGAGCAGAGCGGATAACGGCAGGTTTCGCATCCTGCACAGAAGCCGCCATGTCCCAGTTCCACGATGTCCTCGCGGGTGGGCGTTTCGCCCGCCACAATGCGCGGGACGACGAGGTCGAAGATGCTGGCGCGGTAATACATTACGCAGCCGGGAAGCCCGACGATGGGCACGTCGCCAAGGTAGGCGAGCAGGAACATCACGCCGGGAAATGTGGGGGAGCCGTAGGTGACCACCTCCGCGCCCGTGGCGCGGATGCTGGCGGGGGTCTGGTCGTCGGGGTCCACGCTCATGCCGCCGGTAACCACCACCATCTGCGCTCCGGCGCGGACCTGAGCCAGAATGGCGTCGCGGGTCATGTCCGGGTCGTCGCTGACGAAGGTTTGGTCCATGACTTCGCTGTTGAGTGCGGCAAATTTTTTGCGGATGACGGGGCCGAATTTGTCCTTGATGCGGCCTGTGTAGACCTCGCTGCCGGTGGTGACCACGCCAACCTTGAGCTGGCGGAAGGGCTTCACGCTGACCACGGGGCCGGTTTCGGCGCAGATGGCTTCCACCTGTTCAATTTTCGCTTCGTCTATAACCAGCGGCACCACGCGGGTTCCGGCCACGGCGCGCGGGGCGCTGACCTGCAGGCCGTTGTGCATGGTGGCGAGGACGACTTCTTCGATGGAGTTGATGCGGCGCAGGGCGTCCACATTGATGGACAAAAGTCCGGGGGCGGCGGTCATGTTGATGCGGCCTTCGCACACATCGGAGAGGGAAATGCCGGGACCTGCGGCGGCAGCGGCAATGCGGGCGGCGGCGTCGTCCTCATGGAGTTGACCGTCTTCAAGGGACAGCACGTAGACGTGCTCCTTGCCAATTTCGAGGAGTGTGGGGATGTCTTCCGGGCTTATGACGTGGCCCTTGCGGAAGGCGGGACCCTTAAATTCGCCGGGGACGATACGGGTCATGTCGTGGCAGAGGACACTGCCAATGGACTCGTGGACTGGGACGGCTTTCATCATTTCTGGTCGACTCCGAGATTTTTCGCTCGCAGTGCGCACCTGCGGGCGACCTGTCGCTATCTGTCGGAAAAAGGCCTTTTTTGTCCGCTGTTTCCATGTATTGGGAATTTTATATGTTCGGCAAAACATAATAAGTCAATCCCTTTCCCGAAAAAATCTGTGACATAGCGCTTGGGTAGGGTACGGGTGAAATGCTAGAAATCCCCGGCAGTCCTGATTTATGACTTTTTTAGGGGGGAATTGAATTGTCGATGAAAATGCGAATGAAATTGTGGCTGGAGAAGGACGGCGAAATGGCTTTCGGTCCCGGACCGGCCGCTATCCTGCGCGAGGTGGAGCGCACCGGGTCGTTGGCTGGTGCGGCGCGGGCGCTTGGCATGTCGTACCGCACGGCGTGGGGACGGATGAAAAAGCTGGAAAATGCGCTTGGTACGGCGCTTGTCGCCAAAAAGGGCGGCAACAAGGCAGGCAGCACACTTACGGCGTACGGGCAGGTGCTTCTTGAGGCCTACGAGGCGTGGGAGGCTTCAGTTCGGGCCGAGGCCGCGAAAAAGGCCGAGGAGCTGTTCCCCTTCCCTGTAGAGGCGAAACGCTGAGGCAGGCGCACTCGCAAAGCTCTTTATGGTAAAGGGCCGGGGGGAAACTGGAGGGGAAAATTGCCAAGGGGGCGAAGGCGCACGGTGCGTCTTCGCCCCCTTGGCCGTGAAGGAGGACGGTGGAAAGAAACTGGTCCAGCCAGTTGGCTACATGCTTTCGCAGCAGAAGCGGTCCCAGCCCATAAGGTCGGCGGCCGCGGCGATGGTGGTGCCAAAGAACAGCACGGGCTTGTCGCCAAGGAAGGTATCCACAGTGCCGTTGACCAAGGTTGACCCCGTGACCAAGAGCAGGTCTGCCCACTGCATGGCGGCGTCCGTATCGTCCGGGCCAAGGACCGTCAGCCCACACTTGTGCGCGCCGATATTGTCCGGGTCGAGGTCCACAATGCGCATGGAAAAGCGCGGGGCGAGGGTTTCGAGCATTTTGGGCTGGTAGCCAATTTGCGTGATGCGCACGCCTGCGCCGTAGGTTTCCGTGATGTATTCGGCCAGCTTGGGCGCGCAGTGGCTGGGGCCTTTGTCCCGGCAGTGGATGGTGTGGTCCGTTTGGGCTAGGCGGCGCTGCACGGCGTTGAGGGCGGCGACGAACAGGGCGCGGCGGAAGTTGTTTTCAAGGGGCATCTCGCAGATGTCGCGCAGGGAGGCGTCAAAGTCGCCGTAGCGGTCCGTAAAGGCCTGCCCGCGCGCGTCGCCAAAGGCGGCTTCCATGAGCCGCTCCTTGCCGCGCTGGAGGGGAAAGTCGTCGCCCTCGGGGTCGCCGATGGCTTCCTCGACGCTGAGGGTGCGGGCGTGGACGCTGACGCGTTCGTCGAGGATGCCGTTTTTGTGCCAGATGTCGCGGGCCTTGGTGCGGACGGATTCCAGAATGGGAGTGTGCATGTGATGGGCCTCCTTGCGCCGCGTTTAAACGGCGGACCATTTTTTGAGCAAGGTGAAGATGCCGACGGATGCCACGCCGATGATGACGGACAGGACGGCGGCGCGTTCGAATTCGCCGTTGTAGACGGCGTTGTAGATTTCAAGGGACAGCGTGTTGGTGCGGCCTATGACGTTGCCGCCGAGCATGAGGGTCATGCCCACTTCCCCAAGGGCGCGGCCAAGGGCGAGGAGCATCCCCGCCGCGATGCTTCGCTTGGCGCAGGGGATGAGCACGCGCAGAAAGATGGTATGCGGGGCCTTGCCCAGCACGGCGGCAACCTCCGCCAGCCGTGCGGCTTCCGCCGAACGAAGCGCCGCTTGAATAGGCTTTACCGCAAGGGGAAGCCCTGCCACAAACGCGGCCACAACAAGGCCGGGAAAGCCAAAGATGACGCCCTCGCCCAGCATGCCGCCCAGCGGTCCGCTCCGGCCAAGGAGGAGCAGCAGCACAAACCCCGTGGCCACGGGCGGAAACACCAGCGGCAGGGTGACGAGGGTATCCACAGCCTCACGCAGGGGGCCGCGCGCATGCGCCAGCCAGCAGGCCAGCGGCACACCTAGAATGAGCAGGAGGCACCCTGCCACGCCAATCACGCGCAGGGAGAGCGTGAGCGGGTGGATGGTGGCGGCGTCCGTGAGGATGTGCAGAACCGGCATGACTTCGTCCTACAGGCCGTGGCTGGCGACAATGGCCCGTGCCTGCTCTGTTGCGAGGAAGGCGGCAAATTCCGCACACTGTTTGGGGTGCGGCGCGTCCTGCATGTGGGCGATGATAATGGCGATGGGGTCGTAGGTGGACTGGTCCAGTACGGTGTAGCCGCCAATGGCGTCGCCGAGGCGCCGCGCGTGGGTGAGGTTGATGAACGCGTAGTCCACCTCGCCACTGGCGACGTAGGACGCGGCTTGCGGCACGGTGGAGACGATGAGCAATTTGCCGTCTACGGCGTCCGCGACGTTTGTATTGCGCAGGTACTGCGTGGCGGCGTTGCCGTAGATGGCGCGCACCGGGTCGGGAATGGCGATGCGGGTGACTGTGTCCGCCAGCAGGTCGTCAGGACCGGAGTAGGCGCCGCCCTTGGGGTAAGCCGCTACCAGACGCCCCATGCCTACGGGGGTGACGCCTGCAAAGCTTAGGTTGGCGGAATCCAGATACGCCTTGTCGCCAAGGACGAGGTCCACAGCGCCCGTCAGGCGCGCCTGCGCGGTGACGCGGGCCATGTTGCCGTAGATGCGGTCCACGGCGCAGCCTGTTGTGGCGGTGTAGGCGTCGGCAAGGTCGTCCACGAGGGAGCGGTAGCCCGCACCGGCGGCAAGGACCGTGGCGGCGTGGGCCAGTGCGGGAGAGGCGAGAAGCGCGGCGATGGTTACAGCGAAGAGGAAACGGCGCATTGCTGTGGCTCCTTGTGGGGCATGTCGGTACCGGGGATGGGGGCGCGGCGCGAGGTCTGGCGCGCCAGCCATTCGGGCGAGGCGTGCCCGTCCTCCACGGCGACGATGTGGTCCGCGAGGTAGAAGGCTTCGTCAAGGTCGTGGGTGACGTGCACCACCGGGATGTCGAGGTCCTTCTTGAGGGTTTTCAGCTCCCGGCGCAGGGCGTCGCGCGTGGCAACGTCCAGCGCGGAGAAAGGCTCGTCCAGAAGCAGCAGGGTGGGCTTTCGGGCCAGCGCCTGACAAAACGCCGCGCGCTGGCGCTCGCCGCCGGAGATAGTGGCGGGCTTGCTGCCAGCGATATGCGTGATGCGAAAGCGTTCCAGCAGGTCATCCACGCAGCTGTCGTCCTCGGCGGCAAAGGCGACGTTCTTGCGCACCGTCAGGTGCGGAAAGAGGGTGTAATCCTGAAAAACAAGCCCCAGACCGCGTTTTTGCGGCGGCAGAAAGGCGCGGGCGGCGGTGTCGTTCCACACGGCGCCGTTGAGGGTGATGGAGCCGTGGTCCGGGCGGGCCAGTCCGGCGATAATGCGCACCAGCGTGCTTTTGCCCGCACCAGAGGGACCGACAAGGGCCGTCAGGGTGCCGGGCGCGCAGGTGAGGCGCATCTCCAGCGTAAAGTTGGCCAGCGCCTTGGTGACGTTGACGCACAGGGTCATGAGTTCCTCCCGTTGACGCGGTTGATGGCGAGCAGCGCCACGAAGCTGACCGGAATAAGCGCCAGCGACATGTACATGGCGTCCGTGTAGCGCAGGGCTTCCACGGCTTCGTAGATGGCGATGGAGGCGACCTTGGTGGAGCCGGGGATGCTGCCGCCCACCATGAGGATGACGCCGAATTCGCCAAGGCTGTGGGCAAAGACCAGCATGGCCGCTGCCGCGATGCCGGGCAGGCTGTTGGGCAGCACCACACGCAGAAACGTTGCCGAAGGGGACAGGCCAAGGACGGCGGCGCTTTCCAGCAGGCGCACATCCAGCTTTTCAAAGGCGGCGCGCATGGGCTGCACGGCAAAGGGCAGGTTGTACACCAGCGACGCGATGACAATGCCGGTGAAGCTGAACACCAGCCTGTCGCCTGTGGCGGACTCCCAAAGGCCGCCCAGCGGTCCTTCGGGGCCCATAGCGATGAGCAGGGCAAAACCGAGGACCGTGGGCGGCAGGACCATGGGAAGTGAGACAACAGCGTCAATCAGACTTTTGCCGCGAAAGCGGCAAAAAGCGAGAATATAGGCGGCTGGCGCGGCCACAATGGGGATGAGCACCGTGGTGACCAGCGCCAGCTTGGCGGAAAGCAGAAGCGGAGTCAGGTCCATGCTATTTGTAACCGTACCTGCTCTTGATGGCCTGCACTTCGGGGCTGGCAAGGAACTCCACAAAGCGCTTTGCGGCGTCCTTGTGCTGGGCATTTTTCAGGATGCAGGCGGCCTGCACCACGCTCGGCGCGTTGTCCACGACAACGTAGGAGCCAGCGCGGCCCTGATCCGAGAACATGGACGAATAGGCGCAAAAGCCCGCGTCAGCCGCGCCGGTTTCGGCGTACTGAAACACCTGCGCGATGGTTTGGGCGTAGACAAGGCGCGGGGCCAGCGCGTCCCACAGCCCGGCGTCCTTGAGGGCGTTCATGGCGGAGGTTCCGTAGGGCGCGGTCTCAATATTGGCGATGGCGATTTTAGTCAGCTTCGGGTCGGTGACGGCCTTTTGCCACGTGGTGGCGGAGAAGTCGGCGGACTTGGACCAGAACACAATCTGGCCCTTGGCGTAGACAAAGGGCTTTTCGGCCTTGCCTGCGGCAAACAGCAGGTCCGGGCGGCGCTGGTCGGCGGCGAGGAAGACGTCAAAGGGCGCGCCGTGGGTAATCTGGCCATACAGTTTGCCGGTGGAGGTGTAGGTGGCCTGCACGTCAAGGCCGGTCTCCGCCTTGAAGGCGGGGATGATTTCCTGCATGGCGGGCATAAAGTTGGCGGCCTGCGCAACAAGCAGGTCCGCGGCCAGTGCCGACGAGGCCGGAAGGCTCAGCAGCGCGGCAAGGACAAGGGCGAAAAGGCGTTTCACGGTGAATCTCCTGAAATGTAAAAGGATTCAGCGGTTGACAGAACCGTCAGCGCAGGGACAATACGGTCAGAACACGGAGAAGAACAACCCGGTCACGCGAATGCGTGAAAGCGTGACTGTGAAGGAGAAAACGGCATGACGCAGGATTCACCGCGCGGCACCAACGCGGACAGGCTGACGCCTTCGGACGTATTTGAAGTGCCCGAGGGCGTGGAGCATCTGGACGCAGGCGCATTGGCGCGGCTGGAGCAGGCCTTTCGCCGTTGGCGCGATGGCGCGCGGCGGGTGGACCACCAGCGTTCGCGCACGCGGGTGCTCTTGCTGTTTCTTGTTCTGCGCCACAGCGGTGCCAAGCTGGGCGAAGTGCTGGACCTTGATGAACGGGAACATGTGGACGGCGGACGCGATATGGTTTTGCTGGGCAAGGGCGAAGGCCGGCGCGAGGTGCCTTTGCCGCGCGCCGTCTGCCGCGAAATTCGGGCCTTTATGGAAAGTCCGCTTGCCGCGGGGCTGGACGGGCAGGTGTTCCACTTGGACCCTGGCTACGTGCGCCGGATGTTCTATTCCCGCGCCGAGGACTGCGGCATACCCCGGCGGCTTGGCGCGCCCAGCGCCCTACGCCGGTCCCGCGCGGTGGAAATGCTGCGCAGCGGCGTGCCTCTTGGCGTGGTGCGCGAGGTGCTGGGGCAGTCGTCCGCAAACCTTGCTGAGGTGTACCAGCAATGGTCGCGGCAGGATGTGCGCAGTATTGTGCGGCGGCTTGCCATTGGCGATGGACCGGTGAAGTCCAGCGCGCGCAACTCCTTTGCAGGGCATGTACGGCACGTGCGGCGCGATGTGGTCATGGCGGAAGTGGAGCTGGAGACGGCTTCGGGCCAGCGGCTGTGCGCGGTCATCACGGTGGAGAGTTTGGACGCGCTGGGCATTGAGCCGGGCGTGGGCCTCGCCGCCACGGTGAAGGCGCCGCATGTGGAGGTGCGCCCCGCACCGGACGGGAGCGTGCAGAGTACACGCAACTGCCTGCTGGCAACGGTGTCCAGTGTACGCTCCACCGATGTGCTGGCCGAGGTGTCGGGTGTGACGCCGGATGGCTTTGAGGTCTGCGCCCTTGTTTCCACCAGCTGCTTGAACGATGCGCCGTTGCGGCCCGGCGATACGGCGGAGTTTCGGTTTAAGGCGTTGTCCGTCGTGCTTGCCGCGCTGTAGCGTGGCGGCGGGGTGCGGCTGGCGTCCTGCTGTTGCGGCGGCGCGCAGGGCTGGCCGGGGCGCATGTGGCGCGCCGGGAGAACGAGGGGGCGTCTGCCAGCGCAGCACCGTGAAGACCCCGCTCATGGGAAGCATCCCGGTACACAAACGAAGAAGGGCGGCGTAGCCCCCCTCTGCTTAGAACTCCTCAAAACGGGAGAATCAGCCCGCCACGGCGGTTGGTGGGTGCCTCTCGGAGAATGTGTTCGTCCTGCGGTTTTTCATACCGCAGTCATGGCGCGTCCGCGCCGAATTCTCTCTATAATCCGTATTGATATTTGATGGTGAACCGCGCAGTGACGGGCATGGTGCCGGTGGCGCTTGGGCGCGTGATGCGTCCGCTGGTGGCGCGGATGGCTTCGCGCGCGGCGGCGTCAAGGGCCGCGTCCCCGGAGGAGCGCACAAGGCGGATGGCTGTAAAGCTGCCGTCTGCCGCGATGGTCAGGGCAAAGCGCGCCTTGCCGATGAGGCGTTCGCGCGTTGCGCCTGCGGCGCGGAATTTGGCGCGTTCCACTTCCTTACGCACGGTTTCGAGGTACTGCCGCAGCAGGCGCTGTTGCCGCGCGCGGTCCGATTCCTCGCCGCCGTCGCCTTCGCCGGACGGTGCGGCCATGTGCTGGCTCAGGGACATGCCGCGCGGGGCCGCGGACGCGCTGACGTCAAGATTCACCGGAATGGCCGTCACCGCCGCGCCTGTGGACACTGTTGGCGCATAGCCGCCGTGCAGAAGGAGAAAGTGGACGAATACCGACGCCGCGAGGCAGGCGGTCCAGAGGTTTTTGGACATTACGAGGCCGCGTCCTTGGCCGAGCCTGTGGCGATGACCATATTGTCCACACCACACCCGCGCGCCACGTCCATGGTGGCGATAAACGCGCCGACATTGGCCTGTGGCGAGGCCTTGAACAGCACCTGCGCCGGACGCTGGGCAGGCGGGGCCTGCATGGCGTCGCGCAGGATGAAGCCGAGGTCGTGCAGGGTGATGTGCTCGGCGTTGCAGGTGAGGGTGCCGTCGGCGGCGAGGGTGATTTCCAGCGACTGCCCCGTCACCGGGCGCGAGGTCTCGGCGGGCGGCAGGTCAACGTCCATGCCCTTGGCCGTGAAGACGGCGGACACCACAAAGAAAATGAGCAGGATGAACACCACGTCCAGAAGCGGCGTCATATCTGGCCGCGCCGGACGGACCGTGCGTTTGACCAGTTCAACCATTGCCGCGCTCCATGGCGTCGATAAGGGCATTGGCCGTGCGCTGCATGGCAAAGGCCGCCTTTTCCTGCTGACGGCGGAACCACGCATGGGCCAAGAGGGCCGGGATGGCGACGGCCAGCCCTGCGGCAGTGGTCAGCAAGGCCTGCCAAATGCCGCCGGCAAGAGTGGTGATGTCCACGGCATTGCCCGCCGAGGATAGGCGCGAAAAGGCGTCAATCATGCCCAGTACGGTGCCCAGAAGTCCCAGCAGCGGCGCGGCGCTGGCCGTGGTGGCCAGAAAGTCCAGCCGCCGCCCCAGCGTAAAGAGAATCCCTTCGCCCGCCCGTGTCGCGGCGGCTTCGCGCTGGTCGCGCCCCGTGCTGGTAAGGATGGAGCGAAACAGCGGCGCGTAGGCCGGGGCGGATTCCTCGGCGCTGCGCAGGGCCGCGTCGGTGTTGCCGTCAGCGGCGGCTGCGGTGATGTCCTGCACGGCGTCGTCGCTGGGAAAGCGTGACGTGGTGAAGAGAATGAGCCGTTCAATGATGACGGCAAGGGCGAGGACGGACAGGATGATGATGGGCCAGAGCATCACTCCGCCCTGTTCGAGGTAGGTCATTGCGCGGTGTCCTGTCGTATGGCTCCGGGCAGGCGGTCCAGTCCGGAGGCTTGGGGATTGCGGCCGATGGCAACGAGGAAGGAGGTGTCGTCAAATCCATCGCCCAGTGGGGTTATGTCGTAGCGGCCCGCCACATACTGCACCACAAGCGGCTCCTGCGCGTCCAAGCAGCGGACAATGCCCTTGATGCGGAAAATATCCGCCGGGCAGACGCTGAGAGCCTGCGTGAGTGCGGCGCGCGGCAGGGGCGCGTCGTAGGTGAACCGCGCGGCGCTGAAGCCTTCGTCCGCATGGGAGCCGTGGGAGTGCTCCGGGACAGAGGGCATCAGGCCGGGCGCGGCTTGGGTAGGGTCGTCATTGTAGAGCAGGCCGGGGTTCATCTGCGCGTGGGTGGTCTCCACCAGTGGCGCGCGGGAGTTGAGGTCCCGGATGCGCTGCTTTAGCGCGCCAAGCGCGTCCGCGCTGACAAGGTCGCACTTGTTCACAAGGATGATGTCCGCCGCGCGCACCTGATTGCGCGCGATGTCCGTATCGTCAAGAACGGCGGCATTGGCGGCGTCCACAAGGGTGGTGACGGAGTCGAACCGCACCAGATGGCGCAGCTGGCCGATTTCATCAAGTAAATTGAAGGGATTGGCGAGGCCTGTGGCCTCAAGGACGATGGTCTCGGGGCTGTAGCTGGCCATCAGGCGCTCAATGCCGCGGGCAAGGCTTCCGGCAAGGGTGCAGCATACGCAGCCTTCATCAAGCTCCACAATGGAGTCGTCGCCCTGCAGGAGCTTGCCATCCACGCCGGTTTCGCCGATTTCGTTTTGGATGATGGCGACCATTTCGTCGCGCGCGGCGTGGTACTCCAGAAGCTGGTTCAAAAATGTCGTCTTGCCCGCGCCCAGAAAGCCGCTGAGCACGATGAGGCGGGGGCGCATGTCAAAGGCGGCGGCGTGCTCGCCCTGCGCGGCAAGGGCGGCGAGGTCGTGGGTGCGCCACCACAGGGCGGCGCGGATGTCCTCCGGCTGGTCGGCCCCGGCAAGGGCCGTGTTGTCTCCTCCGGGAAGGAGGACCGCCAATGCTTCGCTTGAGGGGCGGTCCCCCCATCCGAGGCTGTCGATGAGGGTGGAGGAGGCGACAGCCCGGAAAGATTCTTCCCGCCCGGGGATGCTGGGCGTCTGCGGCGCGGTGATGGTGCGTCCGTAGCGGCAGGGAGCCTCGCCAAGGCTCAGGGACATGGCCGCGCCCATGGCGGTGAACAGCGGCATGGCCAGCTGGCGTTCGGGCAGGTCCTCTTCGGCTTCGCCCGGGGCCACAAGCCAGCCGCCGTCTGGCAGGGGCACGCCGTCTTCACTGATGACGCGGCGGCGCTCGCTGGCGCTGAGGGCGAGGAGCAGGGCGCTTTCGTCATCCTTGAGCATGAGGGTGACGGCGCCGATGCGGAAGGCGCACAGCGCATCCCCCCAGTTTTCAAAGGCGCGTACGCCGTCGTCGTAGCCCGGCTGGGCCGCGATGTAGGAGGCGACAAGGGCCATGGATTCCAAAATCTCTTCATCCTGCGCGGGGAAATAGTACAGATGCAACGTGGCCTGCGGGCCGCTGGGCGTGGCGGTCACGTCCGCTGTGGCAACGCCGTAGACGCCGGGGCGGGCGTCCAGCTTGCAGGTCCATGCCCGTCCGCCGCCGATGCATGGGGCCATGCCGCGCCAGCCTGTCAGACGCTTGAAGGGGCGCTCCTGACAGGCCACAAGCAGGCTGTTGACGATCATGCCGGGAAGGCTGGCGGCGCTGACAGTGCCGCGGGACGGGGGCAGGATGGAGGAAAGGTTCATGGTGCGTGTGCCTCGCGCTGGAAATATGGGCCCCGGCCCGCGTGTGCGGGCCGGGGAGGATGGGGACGAGCGGAGTCCCCGCTAGGGTACTTGGCTAAACGCCAAAGGTTATCTTGTCACCGTTGCCGAGGTAGTCCTTGGACGCTGAGCGGAAGCGCGCAGTGCCGCGGACCACGGGATATCCGGCCTCGATGAACTTTTTGGCGGTGAGGTGACCGGTGCAGTGGTTGCAGCCAATGCGGTCAAAGCCCCAGTCGCCAAGGGAGATGACGAGGTCGTCGTATTTGGGGTCCCAGTCCTCGAAGGGCGAGATGTGCAGGCCGCCGTAGATGCCGTAGAACTTGTCCTTGTCGTACTTCAGCTGGGTGTAGGCGAAGTCTGCGAACTTGAGGATGCCCTGATGGCAGCAGCCGGAGATGAGCACAAGGCCCTTGCCCTTGACGTTGAACGCAAGGGAGGTCTCGCCAAACACGCGGTTGATGATGGGGACGTCGAACTTGAGGAGCGCCATGCCCGGCGTGATGTTCGTCACGGGCTGGTCGGCAATGTGCAGATTGCCGGTGTGGCCGCAGTCCTTGATGTACTGCAGGCCTTCCTCGTAGAAGCCGTCGTGCACGTAGAGTTCAATGTTCGGGTCGTACTTGGTGGTGACGGGCAGACCCCAGAAGTGGTCCCAGTGCTCATGCGAGATGAACAGGCCCTCGATTTCACCGGCCTGCAAGAGCTTGTCGATGCCCTCGCGCTTAAAGGCGGCGTCCATCCAGGTGTAGGACCAGCCGGTATCCAGCAGGTACTTGTGGATGGTGCCGTCCATGGCTTCCACCTCGATGAGGCAGGAGTAGCCGCCCGCGTTTTCGGGGTGCAGGGTCAGGCCCTGCTGGATTTCCCACGCCTTTTCGAGGTCGTGCGGGAGCAGGTGCTTGATGGAATCAATACCTTCCTTATACGAGCCCTTGGCCGAGCCTTTGCCGTTGCCAAAGGGGGGCCAGTTCAGGGTGTACTGGTTCACCAGCAGGCCGCCGGCCTTATGGATATCGCCGATGAGGTGGGCGTTGTTGAACCAGCTGGTCTCGGAGATATTGGTTACGCGCACGCTGCGGCATTCGCCGAAGTCCTGCATTTTGCGCTTGGGGTCGGGCATGCGGTCGTATGCGGAGGGGGTGTAGGAATACAGTCCCATTCCGGCAAAAGCGCCCACGCACAGGCCTGTGGCCGCGCCTTTCATGAAGTCGCGTCTGTTGACGCCGTTTTCGTTCTTGCTCATTGTCGTGCTCCTTTGGCCTTCGCGCCTACTTGATGATGGTGATGTTTTCGCCGACCCAAGGCAGGACGGTGATCATCAGCCAGTACAGCCCGACGCCGCAGGCGAGGCCCACGGCCAGACCCTTGGCCAGCGTGGACGTCCACTTCACGTCGCTGGCGACGATTTCTTCTTCTACTTCGCGCAGTTCGGCTTCGGTCTTGCGTTCGGCCTTCCAGCCGGGCCAGCCGTCCATGAACCACACGTTGATGAGGAAGATGTTGATGAGCCAGATCATCGGGATCATCGGGAACTGCTGCGGATGTGAGAAGCCCTTCTGCGTGCCGAGGAACAGGTGCGAGGTCTTGTAGTAGATAACGTAGACCACAACGGCCATCACGGCGGTGAGCAGGGTGCGCAGGCACACGTTCACCGGGCGGCTGAACTTGTTGGGCCAGTTGCCGCAATAGAAGTTGAGGTACAGGGTGGGCACCAGCCAGAAGATGGCCATTTCGCCCACATGCAGCCAGCGCCAGTCCGGTGCCATCAGGCGGCGGGTGCCGCGGATGGTCTCGCCCCAGACGAGGTCCTGCGCGTAGAAGAGGAAGTAGCACAGCGCCAGCGCCACGCCGATGATGCCGAAGAACGACGCCGTGCGGCGCAGCCAGTCCGTCTTGATGAGGTTGAAGGGATAGCGCTCCCAAATGGTTTCATACAGCCAAACCACCACGGTGCAGCACATAATCCACGCAATATGGAAGTTGCCGGACACGGTGTTGGCAAAGCTCTCCCAGTAGGGCGGGCAAATGGCGGTGAACTTCTGCCACGGGTAGAACAGAATCGCCATGTGCGAGTGCATGGTCAAGAAGTAGACAATCATGCTAAAGAAGAACGTCACCAGCACGATGGTGATGCCGCGCGCGGGCTGCTTCAGCTTGCCCCACGGGGCGTTTTCGCAGGCGACCACCCAGCTGGGGGACAGCCACGAGGCGATGGCGGCAAACATCATAATGGCCTCGGCCGCGTACTCAATGGCGTAGAAGTCCGAAATGCCCATATTGATGAGGCGGTCCGGGTCAAAGTAGGCGATGCCGAAGTTGCCGAGGATGTCGACGAAGAAGCCCTTAATCAGCAGCACCATGGCGGCCACGCTAAACAGCGTGAGCACGGAGCCTTTGACACGCGGGTGCGTCTTTTCAAGCCACGAGCGCTTGAAGGGCCAATAATCGAAAATGTAGGCCACCCAGATGAACAGGATGAGGAGCCAGCGGCACACCATGTAGCCCACGTACGGGGTGTACATGCGCATCATGCCGCGCGGGTCCTGGAATATCCACCAGGTCACGTAGAAGAACACGGCAATAAGCAGCGTGTTCACAAGGGCCGGGATGGGCCCGTTCCAGCGTTTGACCAGCTTGCGACTCTCCAGATAGCTGAAACTGCTGTGGTCCATGCTATTCTTTCTCCTTTGCCGAACGGTTGGACGGGGCGATGCCGTCATTGTGTTGCCGTTCGTCAGCTCTCGTTGATTGCGGTTCCGCGTCCGGAACCAGTTCACGCAATTGCCCGGGCGTGACCGTAGCCGGATCGATGCCCATCGCCATGGCGCGCATAAAGAGTTCCCGTTCGCTCAGGGGCTGTGGGGCGTCCTCGTCCTGCGCCGCGGCGAATCCACCAAGGATGCGGCTGAAGAATTCTCGTCGTTTCATGAAATCGTATATGAATCGTCCGTGCGGCTAGTCCGCCAGCACAAGACGGCTGAATGTATCAATGCAGCTTTCCGCAAGGCTTGCGGCTTCCTTCATATTGCCGGTGCGGATGGCGTTGATGAGCTCCACATGGCTGGCAAACAGCGCGTCCACCACCACTTCCGACAGGCCCGTGCCGCCAATGGACAGCCCCTCGGCGGCGGTGGCCAGCTCGCGCAGGAGCAGGGTCAGAAAGTCGTTGCCCGTGGTCTCCGCCACAGAAAGGAAGAACCCGATGTACTGGCGCGCCACGTTTTCCATGTCGCGGTTGACGATGGCGCGGCCAAGGCGCGCTGTGGCGTGCTCCAGCTTGTCGATGTCCGACGCGGTGTGGTGTGCGGCGGCGCGCCGGACCAAACCGGGAACAGTGACGGAGAAGGCCTCCAGCAGTTGCCCCGCCATGCGCGAGTTTGCGCCGGTGCGCAGGGCCTCCCAGCTCAGGCGGCCTTGGGGATTTTTAACGTAGCACCCACTGCGGCGGCGGATTTCCACATAGCCCATGGTTTCAAGATTGCAGAGCGCCTCGCGGATGGTATTGCGGCTGGTGCCGAAGAGTTCCGCAAGCCGTCGTTCTCCGGGGAGTCTGTCCCCTTTGGAAAAACGGTCGCTTTGAATCATTGCCGCGATTTTTTCGCAGACGGAGTTTTTTTGCGCGAGCTGCATAGTCTGGTCCAACCAGTTTAGGGTGAATCACCATGTGTAATGTGCACTGCTCACTGGATTATAAAGAGCACACCAGTGCGGCAAGGATTTTGTGAAAAACTTGGCACAAACTGGTTGGGCCAGTATGCCGGGCGCAGTGGCGCGTGGCGCGGTGAAAAAGGCGGAAAGGCAGGAAGGACGGGAGGTTTGACAGGAAATGCCGCAGAACAGCATGCCCTATGACGGAAGATAAAAACGCGGCGACCCGCACATCAATGTGCAGGAATCGCCGCGTTATGCAGGCTCTGGATGGACCAGTTGGAGAGGACTGGTCAGGAGGTGGATAAACAGCGTTGCAGTTCGCGCTGGAAGTCCGTGAAAATGGGGCTGAACAGGGCGGGGGAGTCCTCGTCGTAGTTGCCGACTGTGGTGGAACAGAAGATGAGCACAAAGCAGATGCCGCCGTCCTTGAAAAAGGGCTGCGCGTAGTAGGAGCGGATGCCCCGGGGAATGAACAGCGCCCAGTCGATGGGCTTGATGCTGCGGGAAGTGTCGTTCACCACAAGGTGGGTGAGGCCGAATTGGACGATGTTTTCGGCTATGGACCCTGTGTAGGAGTGGGTGTCGTTCTCCCGCACGCCCTCAAAGGGAAGCCCCGCACCGGTCACCTGTATGGTGTCGTTGTCCGGGAAAATGCGCGAGAGCATCACCGCGTCCGTCCCCGTGCCCGAGGGCAGGTTGTGCAGGATGGCGGCCAGCAGGTCGCGCAGGCTGGCGCTGGAATGCATGGCGCTGGCGATGTCCGGCACGGACAGATCGGTCTGTGCCGCTGGCGAATCGTGGTGGGCGACGGGTGCGGAGGCTGGGTTCAGGGCCAGCCACAGCAGGTTCTGCCCGTCGCGGGCAATGGCCCGGATGCGCGCGTCGGCCACATGCACTGCGCCGGATTTGTCCGTGACGCTGACCTCGCCGTTCCAGCTGTCCGAAAAGATGAGGCTTTCGTAGGCCGCATGCAGGGTGGCGCTGGTGGTTGCGCCTAGCAGGGCTTTGACGTCCAGCGTGCGCAGTTCCTGCTCCGTGTAGCCGAGCATGGCGCGCGCGGCGGCGTTGGCCATGGCGACCCGGCGGTCATGGAAGCGCAGCAGAATGACGGGGGTGTCGAATAGGTCAATCTTGGTGGCGAGGCCGGGGCGTTCGGACAGGATATGCAGGCTGTTCATCTGCCGGGTGAAGTCCATCAGAAAGCCCACGGAACAGCATGAAAACACCGGGTCCGGCATGCCTGCCATCTTAATCCACTGGAGGGTGCCGTCGCTGTTGGTGATGCGGAAGATGCCGCTCATGGGGCGGCGGCTGCGGATGCTGTCAAAACACTCGCGGAAGCGCGGCCAGTCCTCGGTCAGCACCAGTTCGCGGGCAAAGGTCATGTTTTTGATGAGCAGGTCGGACTTTTCCGCCAGTCCGGGCAGGCGGTGGGTGTTGAGCAGGGTTATCTCATTCTTAATGATGTCGATTCGCCAAAACAGGGCGGGCACGGCGTTGAGATAGGCGGGAAGCGTGTCCCGAAGCTGCTCTAAGGCTTCGGACGGGGTTTGCCGTGATGTCATGATGGTTTCCTTCGCTCTAGAAAATGCGTTGCTGTGCGGCGCTCCCGTCGTGGTGCCCCTGACGGAGCGGCCCGCATGGCGCATCCGCCGGCAGGGCGGGTGCGCGTCAAAGCCGCCGGGACGGCCATCGTCCGGGCGGGTGGTGGGGATAGACCGCTTCCTTCACGTGCGCAAGCAGGAGGAGGTGTGGTCCAACCAGCTGTGGACGCAGGCTTTACGGGGTCTCCACTGTGGCAGGGATACGCCATGGTGACTCCCCTGTCCAGTGGAGCAGGGGCCGCGCGGGAGAGCTGGGCTATCTCTCCTTGGACTGAAAATGAAGAGATATATGACTTGACGTCATGCGCTGTGTGCGTGAGAGTTCTGCCATGCCACTTGCCGATGTGAATCTGAATCTTCTTGTTTCCCTCAAGGCCCTGTTGGACGAGCGTCACGTCAGCCGTGCGGCGGCGCAGTGCAACGTCACTCAATCCGCCATGAGCAAAAACCTTGCGCGGCTGCGCGATATGTTTGGCGACCAGCTTCTGGTGCGCAGCGGCAACCGCCTTGTGCGTACGCCCCTTGCAGAGCGCATTTTGCCGCAGCTGGACAGCGTGCTGCGCGATGTGAGCGCGGTGGTGGAGGCCGGTGGATTCAATCCCGCCATCAGCCGCCGCAGCTTCACCGTGTCCATCACGGACTATCTGGCCCAGCATGCCTTTCCGCAGGCACTCGCCACGGCTTTTTCCGAGGCTCCGGGCGTTTCCGTGGACCTGCGCATCTGGGACGTGAACGCCGAGGACGCCCTGCGCGATGGGCGCGTGGATGTGGCCTCGTGCATGCTGTACGGGCAGACCGCGCCGGATATCGTCTACCACACCCATGGTGAGGACGGCTTCCAGTGCCTGATGCGCGAGGGGCACCCCGCCGCAGATGGCGTGCTGACCCTTGCCGACTACATCTCCCAGCCGCATGTGGTCATCACCTCCGGCACGGACAAGCAGCGCGTTATCGACACCGCCCTTGCCCACACGGGCAAGCGCCGCCGCGTTGCCCTGCGCGTGCCGCTGTATGCCGCCGCCATGCGCACCGTGGCCATGACGGACCTCCTTCTGACCCTGCCGGGGCACATTGCGCGGCATCTGGCCAGCCATCATGGGCTGGTGGTGCGGGATTTACCTTTCCCCTCGCCGCGTTTCAAGTATGGCCTCATGTGGCACCGCCGCACAGACGCGGACCCGGCCAATGTGTGGCTGCGTGGTCACCTGTGGCACAATTTGCAGGCCTTCGGCGTCATGCCCTGACGCGGCGGTATTCCTTTTTGGCATGAGAACCGTGCCTATTAATCATTTCCAAACATCTCTTCGCAGCGTTATCCCCCTCATCGGCGCAATGGCGCCAATCGGGAGGATTTTGAGAATATGTTTGAAACGCTTGCGACGCTGCTGACCGTGGCCTTTGTGGCCCAAATCAGCCCCGGACCCGATATGATGATGCTGGTGCGGCATTCCACGGGTGGAACGCGCGTTCCCGCCGTGGCATGCGCGCTGGGCGTGACCGCAGGATTCTGCGTGCACGTGAGTTTGTCCGTGCTAGGGCTGGCCGTGTTGTTGCAGCAGAATGTGATGGTGTTCAACGCAGTGCGGTATGCCGGTGCGGCATACTTGCTGTGGATCGGCGTCAGTTGTGTGCGAAGCCGCTCCGGGCTGGACCTTTCCGGGCCT
>NZ_JBUDSW010000022.1:0-21714 GCF_054921475.1 Desulfobaculum sp.
CCTGCACTTAACGCTTGATTGCCAATACGATTGCTTAAGAATCCTGCGTGCGCACAGGCCGGGTGCGCGTAGAGAGGACCGTCGTCACCCCTGACAACTCTCGCCCGTGGCCCACCCTTATTTTCTGGGCGGCTTCCGCCCAGAAAATCCTAAGGATTGTTAAGGAAATTATTTCCTTAACTCGCCGAAGGCACTCTTCCCCCACTCCCCCTGCCTCAACGCCCCCCTGCCAACAGACGCAAAAAAGCCCGCAGCGTATGCTGCGGGCTTTTGTAATCTCTGGTGCCGAAGGGGAGACTCGAACTCCCACGGCCTTTCGGCCACTACCCCCTCAAGATAGCGTGTCTACCAATTCCACCACTTCGGCATTATGTCAGACTACTCTGCGCTTTCCTCGGCCGGGGCGACGGGGATGTCGTCCGGCTTGGCAACGGGAGCGGCCTTTTCGGGAGCGGGTTCGGTCACGGCGGGGACGCTCGTCATGATGGACTCATCACCGGGCTTGGAGCTGGTGAGCACGTTGTAGACCAGCGAGGTGACCAAGAAGATTGCAGCGAGGAACGCCGTCAGCTTGGTCAAAAGTCCACCTGCGCCGGAGGAACCGAACACGGTGCTGGAGCCGCCGCCGAAGATGACACCCATGCCTTCCTTGCCGGACTGCAACAGAACCAGCACGATAAGGATGAGACAGGCAAGAATGTGCAGAGTAAGAACTAAGGATTCCAAATCAAACTCCCTTGAATCCCGCATCTTTGGCGGGTCGTGTTGCTTATGCCTTGACGATCTGGCTGAAGCTTTCAGCCTGTAGGCTTGCGCCTCCTACCAGCACACCGTCAACATTGTCAAGCGCTATGATTTCCGAACAGTTGGCAGGCTTCACGCTGCCTCCGTACTGAATGCAGATTTCATGACCTTTTTCGCCAAAGAGGTCAACGAGGACACTCCGGACGAAGGCGTGAGCATGCACGATTTCGTCCGGACCTGCAACCTCTCCGGTGCCGATAGCCCACACAGGCTCATAGGCTACGACGATATCTTCTGCCGGAACATCCTGCGGCACGCCGGAAAGGCCCTTTTCCAGCTGCAAGCGCAAAACCTCTTCCACACGGCCAGCCTTGCGCTCCTCCAGCAGCTCGCCAACGCACAAAATCATGCGCAGGCCCTGCTCCAGACCGTAGGCCACCTTGCGGCCGATGAAGGCGTCATCTTCGCCCATGACGTGACGGCGCTCGGAGTGCCCGGCAAGGGCGTAGGAGCAGCATGCGTCGCGCAGCATGGCTGGCGAAATTTCGCCCGTAAACGCACCTTCGGCCTCGGGATAGAAGTTCTGCGCGCCAAGGTGGAAGCCGGTTCCGTGATTAAACGCCCCGGCGACGGCATGCAGCGCGGTAAAGGGCGGGATGACCAGAACTTCGCGCCCTTCCGGCACCTCGCCGACCAGCTTCACCAGCTCGTCGGCGACTTCGCGGGCTTCACCGGCCGTCTTGTACATCTTCCAGTTGGCAGCCATCAGTTGCTTCATTGCGCTACTCCTTGAGTGCGGTGAATGCGGGCAGGTCCTTGCCTTCCATGAATTCCATGAAGGAGCCACCGCCCGTGGAGATGAAGGTCATTTTATCCGCCAGCCCCGCCATTTTGAGGCAGGAGCCAGTATCGCCGCCACCGCCGATGGTCATGGCATCGGCCAGCCCGGCAACGATCTTGGTCAATTCCATGGAGCCTTCGGCAAAGGCCGGGTTCTCAAACGCGCCGACAGGACCGTTCCAAACCACCGTCTTGGCGCCCTGGAGCACCTCGCGGTAGAGGGCAACGGTCTTGGGGCCCACGTCAAGAGCCATCAGGCCGTCGTCTATGCCGTCTGCGGCGTCCACGGTCTTCACCGCTGCGGCGGCGTCCGGCCCTTCGCCCAGCACAAAATCGAGGGGCAGAACCAGCTTCACGCCGCGCTCCTCGGCGGTGTGCATCACGCGCTTTGCTTCGTCCACAAGGTCCTTCTCCACCAGAGAGGAACCAACGCCAACGCCCTGCGCCAGCAGAAAGGTGTTCGCCATGGCGCCGCCAATGATCAGGGAATCCACCTTCTCCAGCAGCTTGTTCAGGATGCCCAGCTTGGAGGACACCTTGGAGCCGCCGGAAATAGCCACGTAGGGGCGCTTGGGGTCGGCAAGGGATTCGCCGAGGAACTCCCACTCCTTCTTGAGCAGGAAGCCTGCGCACTTTTCCTTGGCGTGGGCGGGAATGCCCGTCATGGAGGCGTGGGCGCGGTGCGCGGTGCCAAAGGCGTCATTGCAGTACACGTCGCACAGCTCGGCCAGCTGACGGCCAAAGGCGTCGTCACCGGCCTGTTCCTCGGGATGGAAGCGCAGGTTCTCAAGCATCAGCACTTCGCCGGGCTTCAGGCCGGCGACCATGGCGTTGACCTCGTCACCGATGCAGTCGGGGGCCATCTTCACGGGACGGCTCAGCAGTTCGCCAAGGTGCTTGGCCACCGGGGCGAGGGAGAACTCCGGCTTGACCTGCCCCTTGGGCTTGCCAAGGTGCGCGCACAAAATCAGGGCCGCGCCCTGCTCCAAGGCATGCTGCACCGTGGGCAGGCTGGCGCGGATGCGGTTATCGTCAGCGATAACGCCGTCCTTGATGGGGACGTTGTAGTCCACGCGGATAAGTAGTTTTTTGCCGCTCAGGTCAATTTGATCGATAAATTTCAACACGGCATCTCTCCTTGCCTGAAAGATTTCTTTGTACGTATGGCTCGGGCATCCGGATGAGTTTAGCCCCTGCCGGATGATTTTTCCATATCCAGCGTCATGAGAAAGGCGTCTTCCCCTGTGTCTGGATAGTATTTCGGGCGCACGCCCACTTGCTCAAAGCCGAACTTTGCGTACAGGCGCTGCGCCGGAACATTGGAAGCGCGAACTTCCAAATGCGCGGCTTTCATGCCCATTTTAGCGGAAATTTGCAATATCATACCCAGCAAGTGCGAGCCGAGGCCGGCCTCGCGCAGGCCGGGGCGCACGGCAATGTTCAAAATCTCGGCCTCGTCCGCCACGAGGTAAAGCGAGCAGTAGGCCGCAAGGGCGTCGCCTTGCCTAAGTCCAAATACATAAAAGACTTTTCGCTCCAGGCCCAGCCGAAATTGCTCCGCTCCCCACGGGTGGGAAAAGCACTCGGACTCCAGCGCAACAAGGGCGTCTACGTCGTCCGCGCCAAGCCTGTCGAAAACATATTTTACCTCAGTCACGAAAAAACCTTGTCTGAAAGTTGAATTTTCTCCCTCCCCTGCTATACACGGCGTATGCCGTCAACGCAAAACACCACTTTGTTTTCCTTAGGGAATACGACACCGCCGATAAAGCATGGAAGTGTGGAAATCGTGGATGAACACGACAACCCGCTCTGTGTGATAGCCCTGCCCGACGCCAGCCAGCAGACCCTGCGGCACCGGGCCGTCCTTGTTCTGGTCTACGATGAGCGCGGCCGCCTGTACCTGCAAAAGCGCTCGCGCAAGAAAACCCTCTACCCCGGACGGTGGGACCTCTCCGCCACGGGCCATGTTGAAGTTGGCGAATCCCGCGAGGACGCCGCCATCAGAGAGCTATACGAGGAGCTGGGCGTCCGCGTGACGGGCCTTCGCTTCGTGCACGACGTTCCGGCCAGCCACTCCACGGGCTACGCCTTTGTCTCGCTGTACTCCGCCGGACGCGTCACCGCGCGCCTCAAGACGAATCCCGAAGAAGTCTCCGGCGGCATGTACGTTGACGAGGAAGAACTCGCCCTGCTCGTCCGCGACTTCCGCGACCAGCTTACGCCGGCCATCGTCACCTTCTGGGAACTGGGCATGCTGTTCTAGCGCCCGCCCCACCCGGCCATCCCTTTACCACGCAGCGCGCCGCCCACAACTGTGGTCCGGCGCTGTTTTGATGCGGCGCAGGCTGACATATCGTCCGGCCTGCGCCGTGTCGTATCGTCTCTAATCGGTAATAAGGCCGCTCATGGCCTCGTGCAGAGGGCCATTGCTGGCAAGAATGCCGCCGCCGAAGGTGTACGGCGTGTTCGCGTCAAAAGCGCTGACGCGCCCGCCCGCTTCCTCCACCAGCAGCATGCCCGCCGCAGTATCCCACGGCTTGAGGCCACGCTCGTAAAAGGCGTCCATCCGCCCACAGGCCACATAGGCAAGGTCCACAGCCGCAGCGCCCATGCGCCGCACGCCCTGACACGTGGCCAGCACGCGTTCCAGCGGCGAGATGATACGCGGCAGGTCTTCCTTGACCGTGTAGGGAAAGCCCGTCGCCACCAGCGCGCGTTCCGGGTCGGCCTCGGTGGTGACGCTGATGGGCGCGCCGTTGAGCGTCGCCCCTTGCCCGCGCACGGCGTGGAACAATTCATCCATCACAGGCAGCGAGACAACGCCAAGCTCGGGGCGGCCATCACGCCACAGGGCCACGGACACAGCGCACATCGGAATGCCGTGGGCAAAGTTCGTGGTGCCGTCCACAGGGTCAACAATCCACGTCAACGCCTGCGGTTCAAGGCTTTCCGCGCTTTCTTCGGCCAGCATGCCGGCCTCGGGCAAAATCTCGCCAAGGCGCTCTTTCAGCAGGTTTTCCACGGCCACATCAGTTTCGGTGACGAGGTCGATACGGCCCTTGTACGTGATATTGCGCGGGGTGTTCCACGCGTCGGTTACGATGCGCCCGGCCTCACGCACGGCGGCGAGAGTGCGGGTCAACAGGAGTGGCGTCACATAATCGGACATGGCTCTCTCCTTGAGCGTTGGTCAGGAAAAAGGCGGCCACTTGGGCCGCCTGTCAGAATGCATGAATATGGTATTTCGGGCTAGTTGATGTAGACCTTGCTGTAGAGCTTGGCCTCTTCCAGACTGCGGCCCGTTCCGCGGACAACGGTGGTCAGCGGATCGTCATCCACGATGACGTTGAGGTTCGTTTCCTTACAGATGAGGCGATCCAGCCCCTTGAGCAAGGCACCACCGCCCGCCAGCAGCAAACCGTTGTTGGCGATGTCGCCCACCAGTTCCGGGGGCGTCTTCTCCAGCGAACGCTTCACGGCGAGCACAATGTGCGCCACCGGCTCCTGAATGGCGTGGCGGATTTCCTCGTCGGAGATTTGGATGGTCTTGGGCGTGCCGTTGACGAGGTTCTTGCCCGAAACTTCGCCCGTCAGCGGGGCGTCCAGCGGCATGGCCGTACCAAGGGTCATCTTGACCCGCTCGGACATATTCTCGCCGATGAGCAATTGGTGCTCGTCCTGAAAATAGCGCTGGATGGCCTCGTTCATCTCGTCGCCCGCCACGCGGACGCTTTCGGCGTAGGCCACGGCGGACAGGGAGATGACGGCCACTTCCGTGGTACCACCGCCAATGTCCACCACCATGTTGCCGATGGGTTCCTCAATGGGCAGGCCCGCACCGATGGCGGCGGCCATGGGTTCCTCAATCAGCTTTACTTCCCGCGCGCCCGCCTGCAGGGCGGACTCGATAACCGCGCGCTTTTCCACCTGCGTGATGCCTGTGGGCACACAGATAACGATACGCGGCTTCACCAGCGACATGCCGGTGATGACCTTTTTGATGAAGAAGGAGATCATCTCCTTGGTCACTTCAAAGTCGGCGATAACGCCATCCTTCAGGGGGCGGATGGCGCGAATTCTGTCCGGAGTGCGGCCCAGAAAGTCCTTGGCCTCCTTGCCGACGGCAAGAATGCTGCCGTTGTGTGCGTCCATGGCCACAACGGAGGGTTCATTCAGGACAATGCCGTCTTTCGGGGAGAATATCAGCGTATTGGCCGTTCCCAGGTCCATGGCGAGGTCTTTGCCGAGGAAGCCGAAAAGGCGTTTGAAAATCATCTATGTCAGCTCTCTTTTGCCGTAGTAGAGGTTGAATCCGCGTCATGCCTCATGTGAGGCTCGGTACTCTATACTCGATTCCCCCCGTGGCGGCAACGCCCGGGGGAAGATTCCCCAGCCATCCGCTAGGTTTCCTGCAGACGGCCTTTGAGGAAAAGGTTTTCCAGAAACAGGGCCAGATGGTCCGTAGCCATCTCGACAAATTCCCTGACTGGCGGAGTCACCTCCATTGGGGCCTCATTGGCGAGGACCAGAACGCCGCGTGTCCGCTTATGGATAATAAGCGGCATGCAGATGGAGCTTCGAAATTCCGGCGCACCCGAATTTTTACCCAGCAGAGGCTGCGGCGCGCCCGAGGCGTCGCCATCACCGGAGTGGACGGCCTGCCCATTGGCAAACACCCACCCCACCAGTCCAGAGCGTATGGGAAAACGCCCGGACCCACTGCTGGGGCCGGAAATGACCGGAATATTGGCCCCTTCGACGAAGTACGACTCTCCCCGTTCGTCCCTCGCCACCAAAAAGCAATGCGAAAAACGCGTCGCTTCCACAACAATCTCCAAAAAGTGCTGGAGAAATGCATCCCATCGCGGAAACTGCTTCCGCAACCCTTGTATGAGTTGCAGGCTTTTGTAAAAGCGGTGCTCTTCCTGATCCTTCTTCACCTGCGAGGCTCCGCAATGGATGTCGCAGGCAAGGTCGGCAAAGAGCTGCAGGATTTTTTGATCCTTACCGCTAAAGTTGTACGATCGGCGGCTATCCACACACAACGCCCCTCCACTGGGTCCCAAGGGGCAGCCCATGAAGGCCTTGACCTTGTTCTCCTCGTCGTTGGCGTAATAGCCCAGTTTGCTACGCTTGCGGTCGAAGTTGTTGATCAAGAGCGGCTCGTGGTTTCTGATAATCCAGCCCACAAGCCCCTGTCCCGGCGCTATCGTCGTGTCTTCACGAATATCGTCCCCAAGGCTAAACTGCGCCCTTAGGTGGTATTCTTTTGCATCCTCCCCCGGCAAAAAAAGCAGGGTGGAATAGGCGTCGAATACGCTACAGACGATACCCAGAAGTTTTTCAAGGCTGTCGTTAACCATATCCAACTTGAAGCGTTTGAGCGTTCGGCCCGGATTGACCGGCGCGGCCTAAGGTGTACGATACCGGGCCAGATTTTAACAGCATTATTTTACGCCTCCATCCGTGGCGGGGGCATCGGCATTTGGGGCCAGATAATGGAAGTCGAACGCGGTTTCCTCGTCCTCGCGGCGCAGGTTTGCCACGCCTTCGCGCTCCAGCCTGTCAAAGACTCCGGCGCGGATAAACGGGGTAAACATGTCCAGCAGCGTTTCCCATACGTCCCGCGCTCCCGTACCGCCACCCGGCGGCGCAGGCGGTACGTCCGCCAAGTCGCACTCCAGCAGCTGGCGCACCGTGGGGTATGGCTCCAGCCGCCCCATGAGCGCTGCGCGAAACTCCGCCACATCCAGCGGCCCCTGCGGCACAAAACGCGTGCGCGCCGCAAACAGGTCCAGCATCAGCCGCGCAAACAGCAACAGCTCCAGATAAACGAAAACGTCCTCACCCCGCTGCACGGCGCTGCTCATGCGCATGGACACCAGTTGCACAATGGGGCCAAGGCCATCCCACAGGCTTTTGCGCTCCACCACGGCCCGCACGCTGGCCCCGGTATAGCGCGAATGCTGGGCGGCCAAGGCGCGGCGGCTCATGCGGCGCACCTGCCGCACGGGCGCGTCCTCCACCCGGCGCAGAACATACCCATGCTCCGCGAGGCGGCGACAAAAAGCAAAATCCTCATGCGTTGGGCCGCTGTGCGCGCCAAAGCCGCCCACAGCCGTCCACACCTCGCCGCACATCAGCCAGATGTTCCCCGTTAAAAAGCCCGTCTTTTGCGGGTCAAAATCCAAAATGTCATACCGGGCCATATAGCGCGCGGTAGGCCCGCTTCCGGCGTCACACGTGATGATGCCGCCGACAAGACCCACACCCTCCTCCGCCAAAAGCTCCTTGGCGCGCGCCACCCAATACGGCGCGGGGCGGATGTCGCAATCCACGGACAGGACCATGTCGCTGCCCGCCACGGCGGCAAGGCCATGGGCCTTCGCCCCTGCCGGGCCGCGGTTTTCATCCAGCCGTTCAATGGCGACAGGCGGCGCGCCCTCAGGGAGCTGCGGCGAGGCATACGCGGTGGCCGAGCCATCGTCCACCACCAACACGCGCTGCGGGCGCACGCTCCACGTCGGCACGGACCTGAGCAGTCCGTCCGCCAAGCGCGCGTCATTGAACGTATAGGTCACCATCGTCAACTCATCGCCCACGGCTCCTCCCCTGCGGCTGACGCTGTCCACCGGCCATGACCGGCCTAATTGCCGCAACGTAGCAGAAACGCGGCCCTTTTACCATGCGCCAAGGCCGATTCGCGGGTCTGTCGTCGCCCCGCAGTGCCGCTGGGGCGGGAAAAGAGGAAAAAATGAAGAAATTTCCGCCCATGGCGGGACGAACTATTGTCATTCTTTCTGACAGGATGTAGACTTTTTCTGTTGACTATGTGCCGCCGGGCTCTGGCCACGGTACGACACGACACACCGAGAACGGAGGTGATTCTATCGCCATAGTCAACGCTACCGCCCACCTTTTTACAGGCCTCGGAGGCCTCTGGAAAACGGCATGCGCTTCAGTTGGGAACACGCTTTTAGTACATCCAAGGAATTCAACGCCCCAAGTGGCGACGACACAGACTTCACCCTCAACATCAGTTCGCTCTCCACCCTGAAGCGCTACCTTGACCGCGTTCACGTTAAGCATTGCCTGCTGAAGCCCTACTTCGAAAACGACGACTACCCCATTCTGGACTGGCGTGAACTGCTGCCGTCCTTCGAGTCCGACACCTTCGAGTACGCCAACCTGCCGGGATTCAGCATGGTCGCCCTTGCGCGGCCGCTCAACTACTTCAGCGAGCCGTTCCAGTTCGACATTCTGCACGACTTTCTGGAAGCCACAAGCTACGGCGACGGCTTCGCCTGCCCGCTGGAAAAGAACGTGATGGACCAAAACCGCCGCGTTCTGCTGGACCGCCTCCCCAAGCCCTATCAGGAAGCCTTCCGCCGCCGCTTTGGCCGCAAGGACTTCACCGCCATTGAGCAGTACCCGGACATGCTGGAGTTTCTGCTCAATCTGGACCGCGCGCATGTGATGGCCCAGAACCTTGACGGCAACTTCCATCTCTCGGGCATCTATGCTTCGCTGCCTTCGGACCTTGATACGGAAATCAAGCGCTTTGGCCTGCGCATCGGCAAATTCCGCGTGGGCGATAACGCCCGCTACGAGCGCAACAGAAATTTCGTCTATCAGTTCCTCATGGAGCTGTACGGCTTCCCCATCGTGTCCGAGCGCCGCACCTCCAGCGCGCTGTTTGCCCGGCGTCTGCACGCCATGGGCGAGAAGTTCCTCATCCGCGTGCTTGGGCAGTCCGACCGCACGCTGACCACCATCTACACGCATCCCTCCCAAAAGCGGTACCCGCGTGTGGAGAAAATCGCCCTTGTGCAGGTGGACGACAACCAGCGCGAAGCCCTCGCCAGCCTCGGCCGGGGCCGCTATTTCGTGGATAAGGAAAAGCGCGTGGTCATCATGCGCGTGGTGTACCGCCAGCACGTCTACTCCAAGGACAACGTCCGGCAGGACCGCGCGCTGTCCGTGCTGAAACAGGAAATCATCCACCCATGGTCCGGCCGTGTGAACGACAAGGTGAACCTCATCAAGGACGCCACCAACATGGTCGTGCGCATGAACGACATCGCCAAAGGTGAATATATCGGGCGCATTGTCTATAAGCGGAACGAAGTGGTGGATAATACGGACACCCATGAAAAGCGCCTAAAATTCCTGTACGCGTGGCTGTCCAAGCATCAGCGGCGCATCATCGCCTATTCCGACGAATTCTATTCGTCCATGGTCAAGGTGCTGGACACCTACCTCCTTGACCCGGACAACTACGAAACGTTCAACACCATGAACGAGCTGTATCAAGAGGTTTGGACCAAATACAGCTACATCCAGCAGGCCCGTAAGGTGCAGCTGCTTGAAAACCTGCAGCACCGCACGTTCAAGGGAAAGCGCATCAACTATCTGGAAATGCTGGAGCAGACCAACGCCGTCCTGCATGATCTCAAGTTTGAAATCGTCAACTACTTTGACCAACTGGTGCAGAATGTACTAGGCATTGCAAAGAACATCCTGCGGGACTCCTACCTCGTGCGCACCTACGTCCGCCCAAAGGACGAAGACCTCACGCCCTACGGGCAGGAAATCAAAAAGCGCTATAGGCGCCTTGTGTCGCTCATTGATGAATTCAAGTCCATCCGGAAGTCCCGCACAGACTCGGATGACAAAGGCCCGGGCACTGCGGTATAACAACGCCCCATGGCCGCTTCCATTCGCCCCCAGCTTCGGAGGAAGATTCATTGTCCAAGCTTTTGACCACGCCACTTCATGAGTGGCACGTAGCCAATGGTGCCAAGATGGTACCCTTCGCCGGTTGGGATATGCCCGTCCAGTACGCTGGCATCATCAGCGAGCATACGCACACCCGCACAAGGGCGTCCGTCTTCGACATCTGCCACATGGGCGAATTCAAGCTCAAGGGCGCCAAGGCCAAGGAGCACCTCTCCCGCCTTGTCACGCACAATCTTGCCACCCTCGGCCCCGGGCGCTGCCGCTACGGCTATATGCTCAACGAGGACGGCGGCATCATTGACGACCTCATCGTCTACTGTATGAGCGACGACGAGTACCTGCTGGTGGTCAACGGTGCGCGCACCATGACGGACTACGCGTGGATTAAGTCCCATCTGCCCGCGGACATGTTCTTTGAGGATATCTCCGAGCTTACGGCAAAGATTGACCTCCAAGGCCCTGCCGCCTGCACCGTGCTCAATGCCGTCACCGGTGAGGACTGGAGCTTCTTGAGCTACTTCTCCTTCAAGAAGGCCGAGTTCATGAACGACCCGTGCATCATCAGCCGCACCGGCTACACAGGCGAACTCGGCTACGAGCTCTACATCCGCGAGGAAGCCGCCCTGCGCCTGTGGGAAGCCCTGCTTGCCCACCCGGACGTGGAACCCGCCGGACTTGGCGCGCGCGACACTCTGCGCCTTGAAGTCGGCCTCTCCCTCTACGGACAGGACCTTGACGACAAGCACACTCCGGCAGAAGCTGGCGGCGCGTTCTTCCTCAAGTCCGAGGCGGACTACATCGGCAAGGCCCACGCCTTTGATGTACGCGAACAGCTCATCCCTCTTGAAATGGAAGGCCGCAAGGCCGCGCGCCACGACGACCCCGTCTTCCTGCCCAGCGGCGAGGAAGTGGGCCGCGTTACCAGTGGCTGCTACGCCCCCAGCCTCGGCCACGCCGTGGCACTAGCCTACGTCCAAAAGGACGCCGCCGAAAACGAGGAATTCCTCGCGGGCAAAGGCAAGAAGAAAATTTCCGCCAAACGCTCGGCCCTGCCCTTCTACAAGGAGGGGACAGCACGCCTTAAGCTGTAGGCATACCGTCTTCATTGCCCCAAGCCCCGGCCTGTCCCTGCTCCGTGCAGGAACACAGGCGGCGCTTGGGGCTTTGCTTTTTTGAACAACAAGGACACATTACGGTGAAAACCTTCTACATGCATCCGGACGACTGGCGCGAGCCATACGTCCTTACCGGCCCGGAAGCGCACCACCTTTCCCGCGTTCTCCGCCTGAAACCCGGCGAGGAGGTTCGCCTCTTTGACGGCTGCGGCGCAACCGGCACGTTTGAAATCGTCTCCGTCAGCAAATCCCGCGCGGAGCTGTTGCCCAAGCGCATCGAGCACATCGACCCGCCCGCCAATCCCGTGACCCTCGCCCTCGGCTGGGCCAAGGGCATCCGGCGCGGTTGGCTGCTTGAAAAAGCCGTGGAACTGCAAGCCGGCGGCCTTGTCTTTTGGCAAGCCGGACGCAGTCAGGGCCGTGTGCCCGCAGGCAGCAAGGAAAGCTGGGACACCAAGCTCATCGCCGGCGCCAAGCAATGCGGCAACCCCTTCCTGCCCGAAATCCACACCTGCCCCGGCGGCGTGCAGGACCTCATCGCCCTCGGCAAGGACTACGACCACCGCTTCCTCTTATGGGAAGACCTGTCGCGCCCTGCTGTGCTCGACTATCCCGCCGTCAGCACGCCGGGGAGCGTGCTTTGCGTTCTTGGCCCGGAAGGCGGCTTCGCCCCCGGCGAGGCCGAAGCCCTCGTTGACGCCGGATTCACCCCCGTCAGCCTTGGCGGGTCCATTCTGCGCTGGGAAACGGCGGCCCTTGTCTGTCTCAGCCTGTTCTGGTGGGGGAGGCATCATGTTGACGAATCCTAAAGGCCACGCTCCCGCGGGCATGGGCGGCGGCTCCAGCCGCTCCACGGCCAAAACGCGCCCCCTTGCCGACCGCATCCGCCCTCACGAGTTCGAGGAGTTTGTCGGTCAATCGCACCTGCGCGAAAAGCTCGACGCCCTGCTGGCATCCGAGCGCGTGCCCAGTCTGCTGCTCTTTGGCCCGCCCGGCTGCGGCAAGTCCACACTTGCCCTGCTCCTCGCCAAGCGCAGTGGACTGCCCTATCTACGCGTCAGCGCGCCGGAAGCCGGGCTCAGCGCCCTGCGCAAACGCATTCAGGACGACGTCAAACTCCTCGTCCTTGACGAGCTTCACCGGTTCTCCAAGGCGCAGCAGGACTTCTTCCTGCCCATTCTGGAGTCCGGCGAGATTACGCTCATTGCCACCACCACGGAGAATCCATCCTTCTCCGTCACGCGGCAGCTGCTCTCGCGGCTCCACGTGTTGCGCCTGCACGAGCACTCCCGCCGCGACCTGATGCAAGTCGCCAAGCGCGGCACCGAAAAGCTCGGCGTCACCATTCCCGAGGAGACGTTGCGCGTTCTCGCAGGCATCGCCCAGGGTGACGCGCGCTCACTGCTCAACCTCGTCGAGTACGTCGCCGACCTGCCCGAAGAACACCGCGAACCGGACCACCTCAAGACCGTGTTGCCGGACCTCGTTCTGCGCCACGACAAGGCCGGAGACTCGCACTACGAGCTTGCCAGCGCGCTCATCAAGTCCATCCGCGGCAGCGACCCGGACGCCGCGGTCTACTATCTGGCCTGCCTGCTCGAAAGCGGCGAAGACCCGCGCTTTGTCTGCCGCCGCCTTATCATCTCCGCTGGCGAAGACATCGGCCTCGCCGACCCCTACGCCATGCAGATGGCCGTGGCCTGCCAGCAGGCCGTGGAGTTCGTCGGCATGCCCGAAGGCTTCATCCCCATGAGCGAATGCGCCGTGTATTTGGCGCTCACCAAAAAGAGCAACTCCACCTACGAGGCCTATCACCGCGCCGCCGCAGAAATTCGCAAAAACGGCCCCAAACCCGTGCCCCTGCATCTGCGCAATGCGCCCACCAAGCTCATGGAAGAATGGGGCTACAAAAAAGAATACAAGTACCCCCACAGCTTCCCCGGCGCGTGGGTACAACAGGACTACCTGCCCGACCAACTCGTCGGACGGCGCTTCTATAAGGATAAAGACCAAGGCGAAGAACCCAAACTCGCCGCCCTGTGGAAGAACCGTATGCGGAAGAGATAAAGAGAGCAGAGCTGGTTAAGGAAATAATTTCCTTAACAATCCTTAGGATTTTCGGGGCGGAAGCCGCCCCGAAAATAGGGGTGGGTGGGCGGGATTCTCTTGCCTTATGCCCTTTTCTTTTTCCGGAGGCCAGACAAAGATTCTCACCGCCCTTCCCCTCGCTCCAACGCCCCCCAAAAACTCTCCCATCCAGACGGACGGGAGTCGCACAGGGGTGACGACCGCCCCATCCACACGCACCCGGCCTGTGCGCACATGGGATTCCAAAGGGCCCACGGCCCTTTGGCCTGCGGAGCACAAACACCCCCGCGCCACCTCCCACCGCACGCCAGTCGCCACACGCACCTCCCAACGCACGCCCCCACCCGCCACACGTCTGCCCTGCTGTTGCCCCGCCGCACGCATCCTGCTAGGCTCGTGGCGTCCCCGGGGTAGGCTGGCGTGGTATCTGAGGAGGAAGCCATGGTCATTTACGCGGGCGCGGTTTTGGTGGTTCTTCTTTTGGCGTGGCACTTTTATGTGCATGCCTTTTTGACGGAGACGCTGTTTTCGCGCATGCGGACGCCGCGGTTTGTTTCGCGCATGCTGTCGCTTGTGTGCTTTGTCATTGCGCTTTTTATCCTGTGGACGATTGCCGGAGTCTCGGTACTGAGCTACCTTGCGGCCGTGCTTGGCACGACGACTCCGTAACTGTTGTGTGCCCGACGCTGAACTGCCACCGGCTTTTGCCGAAAGGAGCCATCCGCCCCGCCATGTCCCAATCCCGCACCATGCCTGCACCGGCACTGAAATCCCTTGTCGAATCGACGGAAGAGGCCAAGGAACTGGCCAAGGACGAAATTAAAGCGCTCCGCAAGGACCTGCTGGCGCTGGAACGGTTGCTGTCCAGCAAAAAGAAGGGACTGACCGACCCGGACGCGGTGTCGCTGCACGACATTGTCCACGGCGCGCTGGAAATCTTCCGCACGGCGTCGCTGGCGCTGGAGAACGAGCGCCTGATGGAGCAGATGCACGACGCGGTGGAGCGCTCGCTTGCCGAGGACTTCTTGCAATCGCACGGCGCAACGCTGCTGAAGGAGCCTGAGGGCTGGCACTGGATTTCCCCCAAGGGCGTGATGCACCACCTTGGACCGGGCGAGGAACCGGCCAAGGCTATGACGAAGCTGAAACGCCACCTGCCGCGCACGCCCAAAACGCAGGCCGACTCCGCAATGGACGAAGAGCCAGCGCCGGAAGAGGCTCCTGCGGCCTCGGAGCCGAAAAAAGCGGCCAAGACAAAGGCGAAGAAATAGCGCCCCCTTTTCCCACCGACGACAAACGCCCCGGAACCTGATGGTCCCGGGGCGTCTTTTTTGGGCTGTACGGAGGCGATGGGGCTAGGCGTCGCCGCTTCGCATATCGCCGATGATGGATTGCAAACGCGCGGCCTGCTCGGCAAGGGCTTGAATAGCCTGCGTGGATTCGCCCATGGCGGTTGAGGTCTCGGTCGCGATGGTGCGGATGCCTTCGGTTGCGCGGGTGATTTCCTCGCTGGAGGCGGTCTGCTGGTCTGCGGCGGTGGCAATGGCCCGCACCTGATCGGCAGTGGAGTCGATCATGCGGACAATCTCGCTGAGCACGGCGCCGCTCTGTTCGGCCATCTCGCGGGTTTCCTCAATGCCGGAGGCGACATCACGGGTGCCGTCCACGGTCTGGGCGGCGCTTTGCTGAATGAGGGTGACGGACTGCGTGACCTCACGCGTGGCGCTCATGGTGCGCTCGGCCAGCTTGCGCACTTCGTCGGCGACAACGGCAAAGCCGCGCCCAGCGTCGCCAGCGCGTGCGGCCTCGATGGCGGCATTGAGGGCGAGAAGGTTCGTCTGGTCGGCAATTTCCTGAATGACGGTGATGACCTGCCCCACGGCTTCGGCCTGCTTGCCCAGTTCCTCCATCTGCGCGGTGAGCTGGGCGCTCTGCTCGGCCACGGCAACGGACACGTCGCGCGCCTTGGCGGCGACGCCTTCGCCGCGCTGGGCGTGGTCGCGCACCTGCTCGGCCATTTCCGCGGCGCTGTCGGCATTGCGGGCCACTTCCAGCACGGTGGCGTTCATCTCTTCCATGGCGGCGGCGACCTCGCCGGTGCGCTGCTGTTGCTGCTCGGCCCCGTGGTTGGACTGCTCCACCTGCGCGGCAAGCTCCTCGGCGGAAGAGGAAACCATGGAGGACACATCGTTGGCGTCCCCGGCGGCGTGGGAGATGCGCTCGTGCTGATTGCGGATGCGCTGCTGTTGCTCGCGGATGGCGGTAAGGTCGAACCAGAGGGTCATGGTGCCAAGGCAGGTGCCGTCCATGTCGAAAAACGGAGTGGACGTCACGTTGACCACGATGGTGCGGCCGCTGGGCGTGGAGTAGGTGATTTCCTCCTCAAGCTGGCGGTCCTGCTCCAGCGCGCGCTGGGTAATGGTGTGGCGCGAGGCGTCGCCGTAGAAGAGTTCACCGGACGTGGTGCCGATGTATTCGCTTGGCGCGCCGGGCAGTTCCAGCACGGCGCACATGGCGTCGTTGACGTACCGCACGTGGTTGTCCGGCCCCACAACAACGCAGGGCTGCGTGATGCCGCTGAGAACGCCCTGCGAAAAGCCAAGGCGGGACTTCAGCTCGGCCACCATATCCGTCACATGCTCGGCCAGCCCGGCAAATTCAAAACGAAAGTGCCCGTCCAGCGTGGCGTTGTAGTCGCCTGCGGCAACCTGCCCGGAAAAGCGCTCCACCTGCGCGAGGGGGCGCAGGGCAAAGGTGCGCACGAGAAAAACGATGCTCCCGGCCACCAGCAAAATCATAGCGACGCCTGCGGCAATCATGATACTGCGCTGACGCACGGCGGTGGCGGCAAGGTCGGCCTCGTCCACACTCACGGCGACGCGCCAGCCCGTTTCGGCCACGGTCTTAAAGCTCATAAGCTTGTGGCGGCCATTCCATGTGTACCAAATGTCGCCATGCTTCTTGGCAAGGGTCTTCTGGATAAACGGCTCGGCGCTGACGTCGCGCATCACGAGCGAGGGGTCCGCCCCGTGGCCGAGGACGCGGCCCTGCGCATCAAGAATAAATCCGTAGCCCGCATCGCCGACGCGCACCGGCTCCAGCACCTGCGTCATAAAGATATCCAGACGCGGGAAGACCAGCACGCCGCCGGTGGCCGTGTCGCCGCCGTCGGTGATGGCGTGCCCTACGGCAAAGACCTGTCCACCGCCCTCAAGGGCGACGACGTTGCCCGAGGCAAAGGACATCCTGCCGCCAAGAATGGCCTCGATGGCGTCGCCGCCACCGGGGTCGGTTCCTGCAAGGCTGTTGCCCTCAGTATCCGCACCCGCAACGATGCGGCCCGTCGCGTCAAAAATGGCCACGGCGGCGTAGCCGGGCTGGGACTCCACCACCTGTTTGAGACGGGTGTAGGCCTTGTTGGCGCCGTAGGAGGACATAAGGCTGTTGCGGACCTTACGCTCCTTGGCAAGGCCTTTGGCCAGCACTTCGGCGCCCTCCAGATACCGGTCCAGCGAGCGGACGGTGCTCTCGCAGCTTTGCACGGCGGTCTGGCGTCCCATGTCCAGCGCCATGCTGTAGGACGATGCGTTCACATACCACACCAGCCCCCCGACTGATGACGCAATAAGCAGAACAACCAACGCGGAAAGAAGCGTGTTGCAACTCTTAATTCGCAGCATTGAAACCCCTTCTCTGCTGAGGGCGCGGGGGCGCGTCCTCCTTGTCAAAACACAAAGAGGGCCCCGAACGGTCTGTCCGGAGCCCTCAACATCCCTCTCTCAAGATGCGTCCGGAATGCGCTATGGCATTATTTGGATCGCATCGTTTCAATAACTGTTTGCAGCCGTTGCGCCAGCCCCGCCAGGTCGCTGATGGCGCGTGTTGATTCATCCATCGCCACGGACGTTTCGGATGCGATGGTCCGTATGCCCTCGGTGGCGTTGGCGATTTCCTCACTTGTCGCGGACTGCTGTTCCGCAGCGGTGGCAATGGTGCGGACCTGGTCGGCGGTCTGCTCGATGACGCGGACAATGTCCTGCAGCACCTCGCCGGACTGGTGCGCCATGTCGCGGCTACGCTCCACGGCGTCCACGGCCTTTTCCGTACCGCGCACGTTGAGGTTGGCGCTTTCCTGAATCTCCTTGATGGAGTCCGTCACTTCCTTGGTGGCGGCCATGGTGCGCTCGGCCAGCTTGCGGACCTCGTCGGCAACAACGGCAAAGCCGCGTCCGGCGTCGCCAGCGCGGGCGGCCTCGATGGCGGCATTGAGGGCCAGCAGGTTGGTCTGGTCCGCAATATCCTCAATGGTGGTGATGACCTGCCCAACGCCGTCGGCCTTGGCGCCCAGCTCGGTCATGCTCTGGCGCAGCTCCTGCGCCTGCTGCGACACCACGTTGACCAGCTCCACGGAGGAGTTGACCACGTCGTGCCCTTCGCGGGCGCGGTTACGGACCTGCTCGGCCATTTCTGCGGCGTTTCCGGCATTGCGGGCGACCTCGATAACCGTGGCGTTCATTTCCTCCATGGCGGTGGCCACTTCGGCAATGCGCTGCTGTTGGTCGTCCGCGCCGTGGGTGGACTGCTCCACCTGCGCGGCAAGTTCCTCGGACGCGGACGCCACCTGCGAGGAAACGGCTTCGGCCTCCTGAGCGGCGCCGGTCATGCGCTGGTTCTGCTCGTTGATGCGCTCCTCGTTGGCGCGGATTTCCGTCAGGTCGAACCAGATGGCCAAGGTGCCAAGGAGCTTGCCGTCCATGTCGTGGAAGGGTGTTGCGGTCACTTCCACGGTGAGGTTTCGGCCATCGGGCGTGGCGTAGGTGATTTCTTCGGTGACCTGCCGCTTGGTTTCCAAAGCGCGGCAGGACGTGGTGACGTGCTTGGCATCGCCGTAGAAGAACTCGCCAAGAAGCTGCCCTTTGTACTGCTCCGGCGAGCCGGGCTTGCCAAGGTACTCGCACAGCTGGCGGTTCATGTAGGAAATGGTGCCGTCCTGACGGCTGATAACGCACGGTAGGGTTATGCCCTTGAGGACGCCCTCGGAGAATCCAAGCTGTTTCTTGAGCTTGTCCACCATCTCCGCAAGGGTATGGGACATCTGCCCCAACTCGTCACTGGTGGAGACGTTGAAGTCCGCGCTCAGGTCGCCCGCGGTGATATCACGCGAGGCCTTGGCGATGATGCCCACATTGCGCACCACCTGCCGCCGCAGGAATATCACCACCGAGGCCACAAGAATAACCAGCCCCGCCACGCACAAGCCGACGAACTTGGCAATCTCCATGTTCATACCCGCAATGGCGGGGGTAACGTCCTGCATGACGACCATCTCGCCAAGAATGGGCTGCGACGCCCCATGACAGTGATGACAAGACTGCCGGTTGCGGATGGAGTCCACCCGCACAAACACGTGCTTGTCTCCAGCCTGCAGGAGCTTGCCCGCCGACGAATCCGTCTTGAGGGCCTGTTCGGACATGGCGTGCAGGCCGTCCATGGGCAGGGCTTCGTCAAGGTCTATGCGCTCATGGTCCGGCGTGGTGGTGTAGGTGATATTGCCGCGGAAGTTAGTCAGGTAAACCTGCACATCGGGATATTTTTCGCGGATAAAGTCAAACTGCTCGCGGGTGCCTGCGTCGTCGCCAACGACCATAGGCTTGGCAATGGCGTGGTAGAGCAGCTCGGACGTCTGGCCGACGGACTGCTCAAGGCTTGCGCGAAAATCTTCGCTGCGCCATGCGGCGGTGACAACGGCAAGGCCGGTAAAGACAATAACGCTGACCACAAGCACAAGGATGGTGACCTTCACACCCAGATGACGCTTCACGTAATCCAGCATGGCGGCCCCCTTAATGTGCACCGCTGTGGATCAGCGGCTTGAAGTCAAAGTTCTGGACACGGTCGGCATTATGACAGCGCCGACAGTCGTCAAGGGTAGGCGTGCGCGTGATGAGCGATGGGTCCCCCATGTCCGCATGCTCTGCGCCCGGCCCGTGGCAGGTTTCGCATCCCACATCAGCAAGGTGCGGCGTGGCGTCGTGGCTGATGAAGCCGCCTTTGCCGTACCCCGTGGTGTGACAGTCAAAACACCCGCGCAGTTCCTCCTGCGTCAGGTCCGAAGCCATCACCTCCACACTCTCCCACGAGCGGGCTTTCTTGGAATGCGCAGTGAACCGCTGATACTCTTCCTCGTGACACTCTCCACAGGCCTTGGAGCCCACATACCCTCCGGCATGCACACTCGGCGCAACGTACAGCCCAAGGGCGAATACGGCACCGATAATGACCTTCCCTCTCATTAGTGACCTCTCAGAAGCATTCAATTCATAAAGAACCGGGGGGATGCTCCGCAGGCGCCCCGTCTGGCAAAACGGGTCAAGCCGCGCCAATGCAGGCAAATTCCCCTCGTAACCCCTTTTCCCCTGCAACAGGTCCAAACTCGTACCGCATCATCTATAGCGTTGAAAAGAAGAAAACTGCCGCGAAAGGGATTTTCTCCATCCTCTCCGGCCACAAGCCGCAAAAAAGGGGCGCTGAAAGGTCCAATGCCTCCCAGCGCCCCTGCATGTGAATCAAAGCGCATTGTCGCGCCCGTTCACGACGTGGCGCGTTATTTCGCGCCCCACCCTGCCGCCTCGTCAACAAGGACGATGCGCTCGCGTGTCAGCGGAACGACATTGTTCCGGCGCTGTTCGGGCCGCGCAACGCGAAGCCCCTCCGTTACAATGCAGTCGCCGCAGATGGGGCCGCGCTCTGTTTCGACGTATATGCTCCATTCACCAAGCTCGCCGCTACAACGGCAACACTTCTTCTGCATACGACCTCCGTTGACCGTTCGTGGTGTGCTATCCCTCCGGCTTTAATCAATTTCCGTGCCGGAATTTTTTGCACGCCCATTACGGACGACGGCGGCCGCCACAGCCAGCCACGTATACCGCGGGGCACGTGGGCTGACGCGGCGGAAGCGGGAGTAAGCGTCTGGAGCCGTGCGCCGCGCTTTTCGCGCTAGTGGGCTAAAGCCCCTGCATTTTCTGCCGATGAATGAGGTGGCAGCTCTATGGAGATTTCAATGCACAACCAGAATCCACAGCACACCAGCACGGGCTTTACCAGCGCCGTTGTCGTTACCGCGTCGGAAGCCAACCGCCAGCGGGACAAGCGCTTTTTGCGCCAGTGCGGCGTCAACACCATCAGCGGGACGGACACGCCCGCCGGGGCGTTGTCCCTCATCGAAAAAACACACGCCGACCTCGTCATCTGCGACGAACAGCTCCACGGCGCACGCGGACTGGATTTTCTGCATATGCTGCGCGATGCGCCGCAGGTCCGGAGCATCCCCGTCATCCTCGCCAGCACGGATACCAGCGAGGGCGCCCTGCTGGACGCCGTGGCCGCAGGATGCGCGGGCTACCTGCTCCGCCCCTACTCGCAGGACAATTTTCAGCGCCAACTCAGCCTTGCCGCGCAGGGCGACCTTGCAGGCGCGGCCCAGCGCGCCGCCCTTGAACGCGCCGCGCGGCAAGCCGAAGAAGGGCAAGTGGACAAGGCCATGCGCAAGTGGGAGCACGTGGTCGCCGCCCCGGAAAAGGCCCACGACTACTACAAAACCGGCTGCGCCCGCCTTGGCAAGCACGACTGGAACGGCGCCATCGTCAACTTCCGCAAGGCCACCGTCCTCGACCGCCTCTACGCCGAAGCATATGAGGGGCTGGGCAAAGCATGGCAGGGCAAGGGGAACGACAGGCAAGCCCGCAAATACATGCGCCTTGCCGCCGCGGCCTACTCCCGCATTGGCCGCTACGAGGAAGCGCGCACCATCTTCGTCCGCGTGCTCAAACAGTGCCCGGAGACGGACAACCCGTTCATCGACCTCGGCGCCGCCATGGTCAAACGCGGCGACTGGACCGGTGCAGGCCGCGCCTACGCACAGGCCATGGAGCACAGCGGAAACGAGAGCGCGGTGTACACGGCCATTTCCCGCGCCTGCCACTTTACGGACCACCCCGAGGCCACAGCCCGGCGCGTGGCTGCCGCCCTTGCCGAGGAATCCGGCACCGGCGACGCATCACGCCGCATGAAGCGCATTCTTGGCGGGGCACCCCGCTCTCCCCGGCGCGCCCCGCAGGCGGACCCGGAACTGTCGGCCCCGGCATTTCTGCCCGCGCCCCTTGCTGACGCGTGGCTGGTGGTC